>JBBIUM010000014.1:0-12909 GCA_037440245.1 Candidatus Yanofskyibacteriota bacterium
CAAACTTTAAACATTTGAATTTTAATATTGTTTAGAATTTAGGATTTCGGATTTATGATTTAACATCAGTTGTGGTTTTGAATTTTAAGTTTTCATCGTTTGGAAATTGAATATTAAATCATTGAAAATTTAATAAAAATTAGAAATTGAAAATTAAAAATAAGTTTTTGGGTTTAAGGGTTTTATTAGCTAGCACAACTAAATTTTACTGTAAATATTTTAAATTTAGTGCTATAATATTTTTTGTTATGGCAAATCAAAGACCAAAAATACTCTTAATAATATTAGACGGATTCGGCTTAGCTCCCCCCTCAAGTGGAAACGCTATTTCACTGGCCAGTCCTGAGTTTTTAAATTTTGCGGTCTCAAAATATCCTTCTTTTGTTCTAACAGCTGCAGGACCTTTTGTTGGATTACCATGGGGCGAACCCGGAAATTCAGAAGTGGGACATACTGCTTTAGGAACCGGTAGAATAGTTGAACAAAATTTAAGTATCATTTCGCGTTCTATAAAAAATGGCGAATTCTTTAAAAAAAAGTTATTATTGCAAATGGTCAAACATATTAAAAAGTATAAATCAAAACTTCATATTGCCGGTCTAATAAGTCCCGGCGGAATTCATGCCTATGACGAACATGCAGTTGCCTTAGTCAAATTGGCGAAAGAAAATGATATTAAAGAAGTTTATATTCATATGTTTTCTGATGGCGAAGATATGCCAAAAGATACAGGAATAAAAATAGTAGAAAAATTGGAAAAAAAATTTAAGGAAATAGGGGTGGGGAAAATTTCAACCATTATCGGCCGAGAAATTGCAATGGATAGAATTGAAAATTGGGATAAAACAGAAAAAACATTCAAGGCAATGGTTTTAGGCGAAGGCGAAAAATACAATAGCGCTAAAGAAGTTTTTGAAAAAAATTATAAAAAAGGCATATATGATTCTCAAATAGAACCTTCAATTATAGTAATTGATAAGAATAACCCCCAGAGAGGGCTGAATGAAGAAAATGATCCAATAATATTTATTAATTACCGCCCTGAAAGAATTGCCCAAATAGCTCAATTTTTTGACGAAAATCAACTTTCAAAAATTAGACCAAATTTAACAATACCTAAAAATTTATTTGTGGCAACAATGACTGAATATAAACCAGATTTAAAACATCCTATAATCTTTCCGCCTCTTAACATAAAAAATACTTTTGGAGAAATTATGAATAATAACAATATTTCTCAGCTTCGAATAGCCGAAAAAGAAAAATTTGCCCATGTAACTATTTTTATAAATGGAAGTTTAATCCAATATCCTTCAGAAGAAAGAATTTGTATCACTTCCAAAAGGAAAAACGGCGTTGACTATACTGATAATCCAGAAATGTCCGCGGAAGAGATAACTGATATTATTTTGAAAAAATATAGTAATTATGATGTTTTCATTATTAACTATGCCAATGCAGATATGCTGGGTCATAGTGGAAATATAGAAGCTACAATAAAAGCAGTTCAAACAATAGATAAATGTCTAAAAAGGATTTATGATAAAATAATAGATAAGAACTTTATAATGATTATTACTGCCGATCACGGAAACGCCGAAGAGATGATAAACTTAAAAACTAAAGAAACAGATACGAAACACTCTACTAATCCTATCCCCCTTATCTTTATTAATAAAGATTTTAAAAATAAAATAGAAATAAAAGATTTAAATGATTTGGCGCTCCAATCCCCTATTGGCACTTTAAGCGATGTGGCGCCAACTATTTTGGATATACTTAACATTAAAAAACCAAAAGAAATGACGGGTGTAAGTTTGTATAATATGTTAAAATAACAACTAATTACATTAAAGCATTAAAGAGTTAAAATTGTTTTGTTAAGATGTTAGTTTTATAATAATTAAACCTTAAATTAAATTTATGCCTCAAAGAATTGTTAAACAACTAATAATAGCTTTTATTTTAATAGCTATTTTATTCTCAATCGGTTATGGCTTTTATTTTCTATTAAAACCTCGACCGACTTGTTTTGATAATAAAAAAAATCAAAATGAAGAAGGTATTGACTGCGGCGGTCCTTGTCTTAAGCCCTGTTTTAATGTTTCTTACCCTAAATTATTTATTAAAACAGTTAAAATGATACCAGTTGGTCAACATGGTTATGACTTGGTTGCCGAAATTGAAAATAAAAATAGCAATGCTGGCGCTCAATCATTTGACTATATTTTTAAAATTTACGATAAAAATAACCAAATTACTGAAATTAAAAATAAATCATATATTATGGCTGGCGATTTTAAATACTTAATCCAGAGAGGTATAAAATATGACGGTGATTTTTCAAAAATTGAGTTAGAGATAAAAAATATAAAATGGGTTGAGTTAGAAAATCCACTCTTGCCACAATTCGTTGTTCAAAATCAAAAATTAGAAATTATTAATGAGGCTAATAATTATGCAAAGGCCTCGGCTATTGTCCAAAATAAAAGCAATTTTGGATTTGATACGGTGGAGATTGAAACTATAATCTTTGATGAATATCATTCAATTATTGGTGTAGGATCAACTAATTTATATACAGTCCAATCGAACGATTCAAGATATTTTGAAGTTCGCTGGCCAACTAAATTTAGTTCTGAACCTAAAGATATTATTTATAAAGTCCAAACTAATGCTCTCTTAAATGAAAATTATTTAAAAATCTATGGCACAAAAGAGAAATATCAAGAGTTTTAAATCAATTTGCTACCAATTCTCAAAACTCAAAACCACAACTGATGTCAAGTCCCAAATCCGAAATTCTAAATTCTAAACAATATTAAATTATTAAATTAAATTTCATGTTGGCTAAAATTAAATCTTTAGATTGGCTATTACTTGGTGTCGTCTTACTGCTTTTTACAACTAGTCTTGTATCAATTTACGCATCTTCAATGGTTAAAAATGATTATCTGCAATTTAAAAAGCAGATTATTTCTTTTATTTTTGCTATTATTATTTTTATTCTCTTCACTTCAATCGATTACAAAATTTTTAAAGATAATTCTCTAGTAGTCTTAGTTTTTTATCTAACTTCTTTATTTTTATTAGCAGTAGTTTTTATCTTTGGAATTAAATCAAGAGGATCGTCAAGCTGGTTAAAATTTGGCGACTTTTACCTACAACCATCTGAATTAGCTAAACTTACCTTAATTATCTTATTAGCGAAATACTTTTCTATTAGACATATAGAAATAAAACAAATTAAGCATATAATAATTTCTGGTATTTATTCTTTAATCCCCTTTGGTTTAATCATTCTTCAACCTGATCTTGGTTCTGCATTGATAATCTTTTTAATCTGGTTAGGTATGATTATTATTGCTGGTATAGATTTAAAACCATTACTTATTATATTTTTAATTTGTATTCTAGTGGCAAGCAGCGCGTGGTTTTTTTACCTGAAGGATTATCAAAAAAATAGAATTATTTCTTTTATAAACCCTAGCGCTGATCCTTTAGGCAAAAATTATAATACATTGCAATCCATCATTGCAATTGGTTCTGGTAAAATATTTGGTAGAGGACTTGGGCAAGGGCCACAAAGTCAATTAAAATTTTTGCCTGAAAAACACACCGATTTTATTTTTGCTTCTTTAGCTGAAGAATTAGGTTTTGTAGGAGTTATAATTATTATTGGCGCCTATCTTGTTTTTATTTCCAGAATAATGAAGATTATAAACAAAACACAAAACAATTTTGGACGTTTATTTTGCATTGGATACTTAATTTTTATTATTGTCCATGTTTTTATCAATATTGGAATGAATTTAGGGATTGTGCCCGTTATAGGTATTTCCTTGCCATTGATAAGCGCTGGCGGCAGTAATTTAATTACGGTGTTTATGGGATTAGGTATTATTCAAAGCATTAAAATTCGTGAAGAAAACTTTAGAGAATCAGGAAAATCTTTTTAAAAATAAAATAATTATTTGAGAAGCGCTAGTTAAACAAAAAACCAGAAGACAATAATTTCTTCTGGTTTTTTGTTAATTTCAAGGTCTTGGCAGCGATCTACTCTCGCGTGTCATCTCGGACAAACTACCATAGACCCTGAGAGGCTTAACTTCTCTGTTCGGGATGGGTAGAGGTGTTTCCCTCTCGGTATTGCCACCAAGACCCTGAAATTAAAATTAATTTATAATCTTTATAGTGTCTTCGCAAATTCGGATTATTAGTACTTCTCGGCTTAACGTGTTACCACGCTTCCACCTGAAGCCTATCAACCGAGTAGTCTCCTCGGATCCTCTCGGTGTATTTATTTTTTGTAAATATACCCACGATGCCTAATCTTGGGGTGCGCTTCGCGCTTAGATGCTTTCAGCACTTATCGCGTCCAGACATAGCTACTCGGCAATGCCCTTGATAGGACAACCGATACACCAGAGGTCTGTTCCTCTAGGTCCTCTCGTACTATAGAGAACTCCCCTCAAGCATCGAACGGTCACGGCAGATAGAGACCAACCTGTCTCACGACGGTTTGAACCCAACTCACGTACCTCTTTAATTGGCGAACAGCCAAACCCTTGGGACCTTCTCCAGCCCCAGGATGAGATGAGCCGACATCGAGGTGCCGAACCGAGTCGTCGATATGGACTCTTGGACTCGACTAGCCTGTTATCCCCAGAGTAACTTTTGGCCGATGATCTTTCACCTTCCTGTGAAGGGTGATCGGTTCACTAAATTCTGCTTTCGCAACTCACCTATAAGAAAACTTATAGGCGTTTTCAATCTTATTTTGATAAAAGATTGAAAAGCGCGACCCGTCGGTCTTGCAGTAAAGCTGGCTTATGCTTTTGCACGTCCATCCCGATTTCCATCCGGGACAAGCCAACCTTTAAACTCCTCCGTTACTTTTTAGGAGGATAGCGCCCCACTAAAACTACCTTCCAGGCACTGTCTCCAGAAATTTTTCATCTCCGGATTAGAATTTGGACTTTAAAAGATGGGTGTTTCATTGGCGAGTCCATTCCGACCGAAATCGGAACTTCATTCTCTCCCCACTACGCTACGCATTTAAATTCCAAATTCAATACCAAGATATAGTAAAGCTTCTGGGGTCTTTTCGTCTTGCCGCGACTACCCAGCATCTTCGCTGGAACTGTAATTTCACCAGGCGCCTCGTTGAGACAGTTCTCCGGTCATTCCGCTATTGATGCGCGTCGGAACTTACCCGACAAGGAATTTCGCTACCTTAGGACGGTCAGAGTTACCGCCGACGTTCATCAGGGCTTCGGGCAGTCAACACTTTACCCAAAGGATAAAGCATCGCCACCGTTAACCTTCTGACACTGGTCAAGCGTCGCCCCCTATACATCCTCTTACGAGTTTGCAGAGAGCTGTGTTTTTGATAAACAGTTGCCAGAGAGTCTTTCGCTGCGGCCCAATTTTTAAATTGGGCAGGCCTTATCCCGAAGTTACGGCCACTTTTTTGCCTAGTTCCTTAACGAGGTTTCACCTGTTCACCTTAGCGTATTACACGCCAGTCCACCTGCGTCGGTTTTGCGGTACGGACTCTAATAAATTAACCTTAGAGGTTTTTCTCGGAAGAGCACTCGATTAACTCATTAGATTACTCTAATTCGTTACGATTCTTAGATTTGTTATTTAAAACAGATAGCGGATTTGCCTGCTATCAATCCTTGAATCATAAACGCCAAATCATTAAGGCGCAAAATCTACTACTCTTCGTCACCCCATCGAATTTATTAGAGGGGCTGGAATATTAACCAGCTGTCCATCACCCCGGCCTTTCGACCTTAGGCTTAGGGCCGCCTAACCCGTGGTTGATTGCCATTGCCACGGAAACCTTGGACTTTCGGTGTTCCGAGTTTTCATCGGAATTGTGGTTACTCATACCAACATTCTCTCTTCTTACCGCTCCACTTGGGCTCACGCCTCAAGCTTCAACGCAATAAGAATGCTCTCCTACCGCCTTGTGCTACGCACAAAACCCATATCTTCGGTATTAAGCTTAAGCCCCGGTAAATCTTCGGCGCATATCTTCATCGAATAGTGAGTTGTTACACACTCTTTAAATGATGGCTACTTCTAAGCCAACATCCTATCTGTCTCTGAAGATATACCACCTTAGTTGCACTTAGCTTAAATTTAGGGACCTTAGATGATGGTCTGGGCTTATCCCCTCGCGAGCATGGAGCTTAGCCCCCATGTTCTTACTGCTTCTTACTCCCTCCGCGGTATTCGGAGTTTGATTAAATGCAACAGTCAACTGACCGCTGCATTTATTCAGTGCTCTACCCCCGCGGGTTCTAAGAAACGCTAGCCCTAAAGCTATTTCGGAGAGAACCAGCTATTACCAGGCTCGATAAGCTTTTCACTTCTTACCGCAACTCATCCCAGAGTATTGCACAGCTCACGGGTTCGGGCCTCCTTCCGATTTTAATCGAAATTCACCCTGGTCACGGTAAGCTCGCCTGGTTTCGGGTCTTACTCCATCCCTCTTTATCTCAAAAGAGATAAAAACGCGCTATTAACACTCGCTTTCGCTCTGCCTCCTCCATGATTCACGGATTAGACAAAGGAATGAAGTAAACTCGTTGGCTCATTTTGCAAAAGGCACCCCGTCGCACTTCGCTGACGCTCGGTGTTCCCAATTTCTAAAATTTCTAATTTCTAAACGATAACTCAATTTTTTCTGTTTAAAAATAAAAAATTACAAAATTGAAAATTGCAAGGAACACTGAGCGTCAGCGATAGTGTTCCGAGTCCTTGTAGGTAAATGGTTTCAGGTTCTATTTCACCGCCCTCACCGGGCTACTTTTCACCTTTCCCTCACGGTACTAGTTCACTATCGGTGTTAAGAAGTATTTAGCCTTGCGAGACAGTACTCGCAGCTTCTCTCGAAGTTTTCTGACATCGAGATACTCAAGAACATAGATAATGTAGAGATGCTTGTTTTTTGCCTACAGGACTATCACCTTCTATGGTGTCGCTTTCCAGCAGACTTCGACTAAACTCGCATTTTGTAACTCTACTTGATAAAAATTAGATGCAAAAAGATATCATCTAACATCTAATTTTTATCAAAATATCTATGTCTTACAACCCCTAACTAACCGCACTTTGCTACGCTCGCGCAGAATTTCCAGTTTTTAAACCAAATTCAGTTTTTGAATTTAGACGAACTTTGAAAAAAGAAATTAGGAATTCCGCATCAAACCCAACAAGGTGCGGTTAATTAGGTTTAGGCTCTTCCCCTTTCGCTCGCCGCTACTTAGGGAATATCGCAGCACTCCACACTACTATGCCGATATTTCGTTGATAAACGGCCGCTTAACAACTCTATCCCGATTTAGCTAAAAAATTTTAGTAGCAGTTTATCAGTGATAGAAACCACCGAAAGCAACCAACTAAATCAGCGTTTAATTGGCATTGTAGTGCGAAGCACTGCATTATTTTTTTCTTTTCCTCCGCTTACTGAGATGTTTCACTTCAGCGGGTATGCCTTCCGATTTTTAATCGGAATAATGCAGGTTTACTGCATTAGGTTGCCCCATTCGGAAATCCCCGGATCAAAGGTTGCTTATCACCTCCCCGAGGCTTATCGCAGCTACGCCACGTCCTTCATCGCCTTCTTAACCCAAGGCATCCACCATTTACCCGTAATTTTTGCGAAGACACTATAAAAACTATAACTATAAATATTTTATTTTCAAGGTTCAGCCTATTTTCCACTAAATAAATTTTAAAACCGCTTCCAAAGAAGCGGCTTAAAAACAAACCCTAAAAATCAAAAAATATTTTTAGCCACCGCTCTTTGGAATAATAAAATCAATAATAACCATAAAAAAATAATAAAAATTTTTTTATTTTTCTATACTATTTTTCTATTGATTATTATAATCTTTAAAAAATCGCTGTCAATAATTTTAATAAGTTAAACATTTTATATTATACTATATACTATATTTCAATATTTGTCAATAATTTAAATAACTAAATTAACCTTATTTTATTAATTTGTCTAATAAATCTTTCGCCGCTTCTTTACCTCCCAAACCAAAAGCTATTCCACCAGCAATAGCCGCCATTGCCACAATGCCAATAAAAAGTATTCTTATTAAAGCTGGGGTTATTCCTAATTCATCTAAAACGACAAGGCTGGTAAAAATATAAATTGTGCATTTCATAATTTTATCCAAAAATTCACCATGTTTTAAACGCGCCATTTTTATAGAATTCTTTATTAACCTGCTCGTAAAATTTGTAATTAGAATTGCTGCTATAATAATTATAATAGATATTATAATTCGAGGAATGTAAGAGAGAATGCTTTTTAAAAATAAAACAATCTCTGAAAGATTGACTATATCAGCTGCCGCGATTAAAAAAACGATGATTAAAAACCATTTTACTAACTCACTAAGAAATTTAGTAAAATTAAATGTTATACCACTTCTCTCGAAATAACCTTTAATGCCAACCCTCTCTACCAGCAAATCAATTTTTAAAGCTAAACATATTTTTTCTATTATTTTTGCCAAAGTAACTGCTATTAAAAGACCTATTAAAAAAACTAAAATAGCGCCAATAATTTCTGGCAAGGCTGCTATCAATCCTGTAAAAGTTTTTTGAAACGAATTAATAATAATATCACCCCAAGTTTGATTCATATATTTTGTTAAAATTAAATTAATAATTATTTTTATTGTAACAATAAATATTAAGAAATGCAATATTAAAAAAATAAAAGAGAAAAAATTCTTTTTTCTCTTTTTAACTCCTAACTAAAAAGAACCACCAAAAAATCAGTTAAAAAATAAGCAAATAAGGTACACAATGCATAGTCTAATTTGCGCTCTAAAGATTCAAAAACTTTGTATTTTTTCTTTTCTTCTTTCTTCATTTTTTCCTCCATTTTTTTCTTTTCGCTTAACCCTTAAAGATGAAAATTATTTAAAGAAATGGTGCCGCAAGTTTCAAACAGTGGGTTATTATGCGCGTCTTCCCCTTTTGTTAGTGCTAAAATATAGTGAACGCTTTCATGAGAAAATAATGCGCCTTTTGTCTCTATTAATTTTTCCGCATCAACAATTATTTTACCTTTAGGCGTACAACCATACGCTAAAATTGTAAAACACTCAAACGGCTCTGTCGTTACTACAAGATACGGCCATTCTACCCTTTTTCCCATACAATTTTCTACTTTATTAAATAGCACTATAAAGTCACCATATAACGGACCTTCATAAATTATTGGTCCGTGAAAAACCACCGTTGGACTTGTAGCGCAATCACAGCAAAATATAAATAAAAATAAAGCATTATTTTTCATAATCCCTCCTTTTTAAAGAACTAAATTTAAGTGTAATAAGATATAAAATTTTTGTCAAATATTTGATTTTTCAAGAAAAAATAAAAAGAGGATTTTATTCCTCTTTTCATTTTTTCTATTTGATATTGCTATGACTAACGATGGAATGGTCTACCCTACCATTTTTTTATTTTCTTGATAAAAATTAAAAAATCTTTCTTGGCAGAATCTCGCTTAAAAATTTAAGTCAATAATTTCTCAACTTGTTTCCGAACCTTTTTTCTTTTCTCTTGTGACTCAGTTTTAATAATTTTTAATAATTTTAAGTGAACCCTTATTCGCTAAAATAATCTTTTTTATTTAAATTTATCCTTTAACTTATTTTGGCTACCTCCTTAAAAATAATCGCCATTTCGTTAGTTCTTATAACCATAATTTTTACTTTAGAATTTTTAGCGCTTATAATAGCATCTTTGCTTATACAATTGTTATTTTTTACCCTATCTAATTTAATTCCAAGAAAATCAAGATTCTGGCAAATTCTTGAACGGATGATAAAAGATCTTTCTCCAATTGTTGCCGTGAAAACAAGCAAATCCAAACCATTCATTGCCGCGGCATAGGCGCCGATAAATTTTTTAATATTGTAAATAAATAATTCTAAAGCTAATTTGGCAGCGCTATCGCCTTGTCTTTCCAATTCTAACAATTCCCTGATATCCCCTGTCCTATCGCTAATACCCAACAAACCGCATTTAGTATTGAAATAAGAATCTAATTTTTCTACTCCTGTTTTCTTTGCTAAATAAATAACAGCGCCAGCGTCAATATTACCAATTCTAGTTGCCATCGGCAATCCTTCAAGCGGCGTAAATCCCATTGAAGTATCAAAACTTCTACCATTTTTTATCGCATGAATACTGGAACCACTGCCTAAATGACAAATAATAATCTTTTCTGGCAAACAACCTAACAATTCTTTAATTTTAATTAAAACAGACTGAGCTGAAATTCCATGATAACCATAACGGTAAATACCATACTTAGCGGCTATATCGTTTGATAAAGCGTAATTTTTTGCTAACTCCGACAAATCTTTGTGAAAAGCGCTATCAGAAATTCCGAAAATTTTAATATTCTTAAAAATTTTTTTTAATTTTTTAATTTCTTTTAAAGTTGGCTCAATATGCAATGGCGCCCGTATCTTAACCTTTTCAAGATTTTTTAAATAATCCTTATTAATTAATTTATTTTCCTTGAAATATCTTCCCGGCGCAACAATTCTAACGCCGATTTTAATTATTTCTTTTTCTGTATTAATTAATTTCTTGTCTTTTAAAAATTTGAGTAAATAATTCAACGCCGCATCATATTCATCCTCTGAAATTCTCATTTCCTCTTTAAATCCTTCAAATTCTATATTTACCACAAAGCCATCATCTTCAGTTTCAAAATGAAATTTAGCGATTTCGTCCTCGCCTTCAAATACAGAATATTTTTTTGAAGCGCTGCCGATGTTGACAGCTAAAATTTTCTCCACTGCCATAATTCTATTTCTTCTGGGTCAACGCCGTATCTCTTAATGTATTCGACGTGTTCCTTTATTTTATCCTGATATTTTTTAATCAACTTTTTTACCTTCCTCTCTTCAATTTTATTTCTCATTTTATTAAAAACTTCTATAGCTAATTGCCAACGGCTAGTATTATTTCTAATCTGCATATCAAAAGGAGTTGTTGTGGAACCGTTTTCAATATAGCCATGAATGGAATATCTTTCGGCATAACATTTATAATCGAATAAAATTTGTTTTAAAATCTGAGGATAGCCATGAAAATTAAAAATCACAGGCTTATCCGAAGTAAAATATTCTTCAAATTCTTCTTGAGTTAATCTCTTATTAAAAATGCCAAAACCTTGAGATGATAAAGCGCAAATATTGACAAAACGAATCCTTATTTCAGATGTTTCTCTTTTAATAATATCTATTGCCGCTAAAGCTTCTTTAGTCATATAATCGCCTATTGCGACTAAAACTATATCTGGATTTTTATCGCTGGCAAAATCCCAAATCATTAGTCCTTTTTCCAACTCTTTTTGTGCTAACGCTGGCGTTAACCATCTTGGTTCGCAAGTTTTTCCAGCAACAATTACATTAATACTATTTTTGGACTCAAGACATTTTTTTAAAATAACTAAAGTGCTATTGCCATCAGGCGGAAAATAAATATTTATAGCGCAACCCGGTTTTTGAAGCATATTACCCAAAAATCCAGGATTTTGATGCGAAAAACCATTATGCTCCTGTCTCCACCCCGAAGATGTCAGAATATAATTCAGTGATGGAATATCGCCTCGCCATTCGAACTCTTGAGCTACACGAAGAAATTTAGCATATTGATCAACCATACTGGCAATTATTTGAATAAACGCTTCATAAGAAGCAAAAACACCGTGACGACCTGTTAGAACATACCCCTGCATTAAGCCTTGTAATGAATGTTCGCTTAACATTTCCATTATACCACCGGACCGCGCCATATCTTTATCAAATTTTTTAAGAGGCAAAACAAAGGCGCGCATTGTTGCCTTAAAAACAGCGTCTAATTTATTCGAATAAGTTTCATCTGGCGAGAATAATCTAAAATTTGATTTATTCATTTTAAAAACTTCGCTAAGATATAAACCAACCCTTCTCATACTGCTTGAACAATTTAACCCTGGCTCTGCGGCATCCTCACAAAATTTTTCAACATTCGGCAAAGTCAATGGTCTATAAGTTTTCTTACCAAAAGCATGTTTATTTAATCCCATTCTCAAATCTCCCTTGGGGATAATACTTTTTATTTCCTTAATAAACCCTTTATTTTTATCAAATAATTCATTAAATTTATACGACTTTAACCATTTTTCCAAAGCTTCAAGTTCTTCAGCATCAGATTTGGCATTTTTAACCACGACTTGATGCGATAAATAGTTTCCTTCTATTTTTTCACCTTTTAATTCTTTAATACCGGTCCAGCCTTTTGGCGTTTTTAAAATTATCATCGGCAAACGTAAAAATTTATTTAACGCTCTTTTCGCTTTTGCAATTTTTTTAATTTTTTCAATTTTTCTAAAACATTCTTCAAAAACCTCCAGTGCTTCTTTATAAATATCCTCGCCTCCTTCTATAATATAAGGCTCATAACCATAACCGTAAAAAAGTGATTTAAGCTCTTTATTAGACATTCTGCCAAAAATAGTTGGACCAGATATTTTATAGCCATTAAGATGTAAAATAGGCAGAACTATGCCACAAGTCCTTGGATCAACAAATTTATTTAAATGCCAAGCAGTTGCCGTTGGTCCTGTTTCAGCTTCACCATCGCCAACAACACAAGCAACAATTAAATTTGGATTGTCTAAAACAGCGCCATAAGCGGTAGAAAGAGCGTAGCCAAGTTCGCCGCCCTCTAAAATAACTCCAGGCGTACCAGGATTACTATGACTAGGAAAAGCGTACGGCCAACTAAAATTTTTTATCAAATAGCAAATGCCACTTTCTGTATGAGTTGCTTCAGTATAATATTTTTCTAAGCTCCCTTCTA
>JBBIUM010000015.1:0-12321 GCA_037440245.1 Candidatus Yanofskyibacteriota bacterium
AAATCAACTATTAGATTTTTTTATTTTTAATATTTCTTTTCTTTATTGTTTCACGTGAAACTTTAAGTTTCAGATTGAAAAACTGCGAAATTATTTATTTAAAGCACCACTTTGATTATTATTTACTTTATCATTATATCATCCTTTATGTTTTTTAAAATTATTCTTTTTAATACTTCACTTTAATATTTTAAAGAAATTTTAAAAAATAAAATATTATTTATAAAACTCAAGCTCAATTTTATTCTATAAATCCTCCTCCAAATGATGCTAAAAAAAGAAAAATAACGTATTTTATTGATTTTTAAACTTAAGAGAGTTTTCTATACCTTTAGTAGTAAATAAAGAAGTTTTTATTTCGATTCAATAAAACCACCTTGAATTTATATTTAATTAGAAAATTAAATTCGGATTTTAATGATTTAATGTTTCACGTGAAACAAAAACTCTATGTCATCTCAGCATTTATTGCATTTATTAATTGGTCAAATAGGTGAAAAAATAGCAGAGGAATACCTAAAAATCGCAGGTTTTCGGATTATTGGTCGTAATTGGCGACAGAAAATAGGTGAGATTGATTTATTAGCTTTATTGCAGGATAACAAAAATTTAAATAAAGTTAATATTTCGCAAAAGTTTCACGTGAAACATTTTAGTGACAATGTTTTAGAAATGGAGGGACTTTTTACTTTAAATAAAAATTTTAAAAGTGTAAAATTTATTAAAAATAAGCTTTCTAATAATGGTTTAAATAAAAAATCTCATTTTAAAATGTCATTTATTTTGAAGATGTCATATAAAATGTTATATATTTTGTTATATCTTTTAAAAAATTCCATATATCTTTTAGCCAAAATCAAAAATATTATCAGACATCTATTTGACAAATATGTCAAGTTATTGGATTATGATAAAGATCAACTTGTATTTGTAGAAGTTAAAACTATATTTAGCTATAAAGATGATTTTGGATTTAATCCTGAAAATAATTTGACTTATTTTAAGAAGGAAAAATTATTAAGAATAGCCAAATTTTATTTGGCTGCAAAAAAGTTGCCACTAGACATTAATTGGCGTTTTGATTTAATAGCGATTATTATGTATGATAATAATAAATTTAATTTAAAGCATTATCAAAACATTATTTAAATTTAATACAATAACCAAATTGTAATGGGGCTTCAAATAAGTTTTGAGTTATAGTTCATTGGTTAGATAAGGCCTTTAATTTAACATTTATATTTGCTATCTTAAATATTTTAGCAGGCAAAAAGACCAGCTGGTTAGCAATTTTGTGAGTTAATTTTTAGATAAAACTTGATTTTTTGGATTTTAAATTCATTTTTATGCCTGAAGCCAACAATAGTCTAGTTCAAACATTATATAAAAATTTAGAAGATATTCTAATTAAAAGAGAAAATATTAACCTAGATTTGATAAAGAAAGCCTTTTTGTTTGCTAAAGAATCTCATAAAAATCAGAAACGGTTGTCAGGAGAAGATTTCATTATCCATCCTTTAAAAGTTGCCATAATGCTCGCGAAGATGGGACTTGATTCAGAAACTATTGCCAGTGCCTTATTGCATGATGTAGTAGAAGATACAATGGTATCATTGGAGACTATTAAAAAAGAGTTCGGGCCTACTGTAGCTTTCTTTGTTAAAGGTGTAACGAAATTAAACAAAATAAAATATAATGAAAACGCGTTGGAGACAGAGCAGCAAGTAGAAAATATTAGAAATATTTTTTTAGCTATAGCTGAAGATTTAAGAGTTGCTTTAATAAAATTAGCCGACCGTCTTCATAATATGGAAACTTTAGAATATTTGTCGGAAGAACAGAAAAGAAATATCGCTTTGGAAACATTAACAATTTATGCTCCGCTTGCTTTAAGGCTTGGCATTGGTGAAATTAAAGGCGAGCTCGAAGATTTGTCTTTTAAATATGCCTATCCTATGGAATATGCAAAATTGTTGAAAGAAGTTAGTTCTTTATATAAAGATAGAGAAAAATATCTTGAAAAAGTGATAAAAACATTAAAGAAAGAGCTTTATAATCATAAAATAAATTTTATTGAAATTCATTCGCGCGCAAAACATTTTTATAGTTTATATAAAAAATTATTAAAATATAATGGCGATTTATCTCAAATTTACGATTTGGTTGCCGTAAGAATAATTGTTGAAACAGTTGAAGAATGTTATGCTGTTTTGGGCTTAATTCATAAATTATGGAAACCTTTGCCAGGTAGAATAAAAGATTATATTTCCTTGCCTAAACCAAACGGTTATCAAAGTTTACACACAACAGTTATTTGTTTAGATGGTAAACCTACTGAATTTCAGATAAGAACTAAAAAAATGCATTATGAAGCGGAATACGGCATTGCAGCGCACTGGTTTTATAGCGAAATTAAAAATCGTTCTGATGTTTCAAGAGATAAAATTCAGAAAGTATATTTAGCTAGCGGTCTTGATAAGTTAAAGTTTGTCCAGCAATTAAGAGAATGGAAAAATAAAGATATTTCCGGCTTGGAATTTATGAGCTTGCTTCAAACTGATTTTTTGAAGAATTTAGTTTTTGTTTTTACTCCGCGAGGCGATATTATAAATTTGCCAGAAGGCTCAACGGCAATAGATTTTGCTTTTCATGTGCATACAGAGATTGGCAATCATTGTTGCGGCGTCAAAATTGATGGCGTAATGGCGCCATTATCTCGACCGCTTAAAAACGGAGAAATTGTTGAAATTATCACCTCAAAGGATGCTAAACCAAATCTTAATTGGCTGCGTTTTGTAAAAACTAACTTAGCCAAATCAAAAATTCTAGAATATTTTAGAAAACAGGAAAAGAAAAAAAACGAGACAAAATCTTCGCCAGAAGAAAGAAAAGTTTTATTAAGAAAAGACAAGAATCAAAAGATAAATAATATTATTTCTAAATTGCCAAATTTGGAGAGCGGCGTTGTTTATAAATTTGCTAAATGCTGCAAGCCACATCAGGCGCGAGAAATTATTGGTTATATTTCGATTAAAAATAGCTTAACCATTCACGATAAGGATTGTTTTAATGTTAAAAAAATGCGTTCTAAAGAAAGATTAATGAGTATTAGCTGGCATCCAAATTCCCTATCCCTTGGCTTAAAGATATCTTTTATAGATAGAGTAGGTTTATTAAATGATATTACAAAAGTTTTTAAAAAGAATAACATTAATATTAAAAGCATAGTTGATTTGGATATTGTTAATGAAGTTTCTGGCACTATTTTATTTAATTTAGAATTATCAAAACATACAAAAGTGAAAAAGATAATAAAGAAAATTGCAGAGATTCCTAATATTATTAAGATTGAAAAGATTTAAATTTTTATTTTCAATAATTAAAAATGATTAATTTGAGTTTTTTAATCAGTTTTAATTTGAAACCTTTCAGACTATATTCTAGATTCTAGCTTTCTGAATTTTAATTTGATATTTTTTTAATTAATGCCGCTAGATCATTTTTGGAATAAAGATTTATCACGACTTTCCATTTATTATTACTCTTAAAGACATCAACTTTAGTGTTCAAAGCTTTACTTAATTTATCTTGATAATCTTTAATTTCTCCAAATTCTGGAGTCATAATTATTTCTTTCTTTTTGCTGACCTTATGGTTTTTGGCAATTTGTTCAACTATTCTTACATTTAAGCCCTTTTTTACTATCTCTTCATATAACCAAATTTGTTTAAGTGGATCTTCTATTGTGATTATTGCCCGAGCATGACCTTCGGTTATTTTGTTTTGCAGTAATCCTTCTTGAATTTTTACTGGTAATTTTAACAGTCTTATTGTGTTAGAAATTGCTTCTCGACTTTTGCCGATTTTTTTTGCTATTTCTTCGTGGGTTAAGTTGAATTCTTCAATTAATCTTTGAAAGGCCTTGGCTTTTTCTATTGAATTTAAATCTTCCCTTTGAATATTTTCAATTATTGCTAGGATTAGTTTTTCTTTATCGTTAGCTGATTTTTCCCTAATGATGGCGGGAACGAATTTAAGGCCAGCCATTTTTGCTGCCTTCCATCGTCGTTCACCGGAAATAATCTCATATTCTACAATAGTTCCGTGTTCGTGGTCTTTTTCAATTTTATTAACTATGAGCGGCTGTAAAATTCCATATTCTTGAATTGATTGGGCCAGTTCCTGGAGGGATTTTTCGTCAAAATTATGCCTCGGTTGTTCGCTATTGGGATGGACTCTTTCTATTTCAATATAATAAACACTTTCGGTTTTTGCCGGTTTCTCATTTTTAATTACGGTAGGAGGTGTCTCTTGAACAAATTGAAATTCATTTTGATTGTTGTTGTTTCTTCTTGGCGGTATTAGAGCCGAAAGCCCTTTGCCTAAAGTCATATTATTCAAATTCTTAATAAAAATAATAATTGCTTAATGTGATTATAAAATATTAGATTGTAAAACTATTTGTATTCGTATCTCTATTATCTAATTTTATTATTTCTTGTGCAAGTTGTCGGAAGGCCGCGCCGCCTTTTGATTCTGGATTATATTCCAAAATTGTTTTGCCAAAACTTGGCGCTTCTGCTAGTTCTACATTGCGAGGTATGATTGTCTCAAAAACATAACCGGGGAAATTGTGCCTGACTTCATTAACAACATCTCGTGCCAATTCCAGTCTTTTATCATACATTGTCAATAGTGCTCCTTTAATTTTTAAGTTGCGTCCTAAATTGTTTTTGATTAAGTCCACAGTTTGTAATAATTGTCCTAATCCTTCAAGCGCATAGTATTCGCACTGGACAGGAATAATTATTTCATCAGCCGCAACTAAACCATTTATTGTTAATAAACTAAGTGAGGGTGGAGAATCGACTAAAATATAGTCGTAATTAGTTCGTATTTTTCTAAGGGCTTCATATAATTTAAATTCTTTATTTTCTAAATTAGTTAATTCAACCACTGCGCCGGCTAAATCAGCATTGGCAGGAATTAAACTATAGCCAAATAGCCTTGTTTTTTTAATCAAATTTTCCGGTTCTGAGTTTTCTAAAAAAAGATGATAAGAACTTATCGTAATTTCTGTTGGAGTATAACCTAATGCTGAAGTAGCGTTGGCTTGAGGGTCTAAATCAACCAGCAAAATATATTTGCCAAAAGCAGCTAAAAAAGCGCCTAGGTTTACCGCAGCGGTAGTTTTTCCAGTCCCCCCTTTTTGGTTTATAAAGCTTATGATTTTTGCCATAGCGAAAGATGGATTAAAAGAGATTTTAACATTTATCTAAAAATATTCCTTATTTACAAAATATTTCTGTTAAGTTCCTTATAAAAATAAATTTTTTAACTTTACTTTTGAAGATTTTAAGAGATGATTATTGTCAAAATAGGATGCTTTTGTTATTTTTTAATTTCAGCAAAGTTTATAGTTATATAGTTAAGATTTTTTAGAGACGGCTAGGTCGGTAATTAAGTGTGATTTTTGATAATATTTTATTATAACAAATAACTCTCGTTTTACAATAGAGTTTTTAGCGTTGAGTTGACAGGAGAAAAAGGAGGAGAGGATGGTATGAGCATAATAACGGAATAAGGAAGATTAACAAGCAATCTTAAGTATTTTTTTAATTTGTGATTGCTGACCAAGGTCTAAAATCTGATGGTTTCAAAACAGTGACACATTAATGCCAAGATTTTTAGTAGAAAATTAAGGCGTTCTGCGTTCCAATCTTTTATTTTTTTAAAATTTTAATTAAAATTAAAATATTAACATTTTTATTTTCAAATTTTATGCAAAGACATTTTAGAAAGCCTCCGCTTTCTTTAATTAATAATGCAAGAGATAATAAAAAATTTTTCGGTAAAGCTGATCTAAAGGATATTTATAGATTTTATTTAGGCAAAAAGGGTTTATTAGAAATTTGGGTGGTTGACGGGCCAAAAATAAGAAGAGAGCTTTATATTGATTTTAGTATAGGCGGCAATGATCAACGATATAAATTTATACCTAAAAATGAAATTTGGATAGATAATTCAATATCAGTTGAAGAATTGCAATATACTATCATTCATGAAATTTTTGAACGCAAGTTATTAAAAAAGGGGTTAACTTACAATCGTGCCCATGATTTAGCTGCTCAAGAAGAATGGAAATATCGTCAAAAAAATAAATCGTATATTCAATTGCCGGATAAATGGGAATAAGAAATAGAGAATAATAAAAAATTCCTTCTTGGGTCTGAGGAATTCTTTAGATTTAGCTATAAGTGATTTTTAATTGCTGCGACAGTAAAATGACTAAATTATTTGCTAAGTCCCTTAATAAAGTTGAGTTCGTCGGTAATATAGAGCACGCTTTGCTAAATTTTTAGTTTTGGTTTTATTATAATACAAACCGATACTAGATTGACAAGCGGTTTTAGATCTATAAACATGTCAAACAAATACCAGGCGGCACATCAGGCCCTTCATTAGAAGGATTTTTAAATTGGGGCGGAGTTTCCTTGTCTTGTTTTGATAAAGATTTTTCGTCTTCTTGTTTTGTTTCTTCATTTTTAACTCCAATATTTAAAATTTGCATCTGTTTTGAACCGCTTCTGAAAATAGTGATACCCTTGCATTTTAATTTATAAGCCAACAAATAAATATTTTTTACATCTTCAACAGTTGCACTATGGGGTAAGTTAACCGTTTTTGAAACGCCATTATCAGTATATTTTTGGAAAGCTGCTTGCATTCGCAAATGGTACTCTGGAGAAATATCATGAGCAGTGGCAAAGATTTTTTGCCATTTTAAAGGCACTTCTTTTAAGCCACGCACCGAACCATTTTGTAAAACCTTTTGCATTAATTCTTTCGAATAAAATTTTTCTCTTTTGGCTATTTCTTCAAAAAGCGGATTCACTTCTATTAGCTTAACTGGTTTATCGCTTTCGCGGCCTATATAAGAATATCTTTCATAGGCTATGGCAAAAATTGGTTCAATGCCTTGAGAAACTCCAGCAATTAAACCGATTGTTCCTGTTGGGGCAATGGTTGTAGTGGCGCAATTTCTCATTTTAATCTTCTTTTTATAAAAGATGCTGTCGCGATAATTTGGAAAAACGCCTCTTTCTTTAGCAAGTTGTTGAGAATAATAGTCGGCTTTTTCATCAATGAACTTCATCAACTTGCCAGCTAATTTTACTGCCTTGTCGGAATCATAAGAAATCTCTATTTTTATTAGCATATCGGCAAATCCCATTACGCCAAGGCCAATTCTTCGATTGCCGCGGGACATTTTCTCAATTTCTGGCAGGGGGTATCGGTTCATATCAACCACATTATCTAGAAATCTCACTGCAATCTTTATTGTTCTTTCTAATTTTTCCCAATCAATTTCAAATTTATTTGCCTTTGTTTCTTTTAACATTTTAACTAAATTAATGCTGCCCAGATTGCAAGATTCGTAAGACAATAAAGGAACTTCGCCGCAGGGATTTGTTGCTTTAATTCTTCCGAGACTTGGAGTTGGATTGCCTTTTTCGTTGTTTATTTCGTCTAAAAAGATTAAACCAGGATCGCCTGTTTCCCACGCTATTTTGCAAATCGTATCAAAAATATCTTTAGCTTTTAATTTTTTGACTGGCTGATTATTGCGCGGGTTAATAAGTTCGTATTCTTTATCTTTTAAAACAGCCTCCATAAAGTCATTAGTAACAGCCACTGAAATATTAAAATTTTGCAATCGTTTTTGGTCCATTTTTGAAGTGATAAAATCCAAAATATCAGGATGGTCTACTCTTAAAATACCCATATTGGCGCCTCTCCTTTTTCCGCCTTGTTTGACTACTTCAGTTGCTTTATCAAAAATTTCCATAAAAGAAATTGGGCCCGAAGCAATACCGGCAGTGGATTTAACAATGTCATTTTTAGGTCTGAGATTAGAGAAATCGAATCCTGTCCCGCCTCCACTTTGGTGAATTTTTGCAGTATTCTTTAAGGATTCAAAAATAGAATCTATAGAATCATTGACCTCAATAACAAAACATGCCGAGAGTTGCTGAAGGGGATTTCCGGCATTCATTAAAGTCGGAGAGTTAGGCAAAAATTCTAATCTCGCCATTATTTTGAAGAAATCTTCTTCGACTTTAAACAAATCATCGTCGGAAATTGAGGGATTATAAATTTTTTCCGCTTCGGCAATATTATGAGCCACTCTTTGAAAAAGTTGAGTTGGGGTTTCTATTATTTTTCCATTTTCATCTTTTTGCAGATATCTTGATTCCAAAATTCTTAAAGCGTTTTCGCTTAATTTTACCTTAACATCATAACTAATTAAATAATATTTTAATTTTCTAATTTCTGCCCTTTTTGCTCTATAGCTGGCGTATTCTTCAAAAACTTCTTTTGGCGCTTTCTTTTTTAAAATTTCTATTACGATATCTTGAATTTCTTCGACAGTGGGAATGTTTTTAGTGCTATATTTTTTGTTCAATGCTTCAACAACAAAATCTGAAAGTCGTTCGGCTAATTTTAAATCTTCTCTATGGAGAGAAGATCTTATAGCTTTTAATATGGCATGCATTATTTTTTTCTGGTCAAAATCATCTAGCCATCCTTCTCTTTTTTTAACTTTTAAAATTTTATTATTTTTGTACATACTAGCCGGATAAATAAGTAGAAAGCAAAGTTAAAAAAGAAATATAGATTGTCTTAATAGCTTCGATTATTCTTCTTAAGAAATTGAATGGAAAATTTTTCATCTTCAATTCGTTTAAAAGAAATTAAATCGATTTTCTTGTCAGAGGCTTCAAGAACTTAATTTATTTTTTGTTGTTTCCTTATTTTATCAAAACCAAATTTAATAGTCAAAGTTTTATCTTATCAATGACTTTAAAGATGATGACTTATATGATTTTTAGGAGGACGAATTTGCTAATTTTAGAAATGATGGTTCTGGTTTAGAATTATTTTTTCGGACCATCCTTCACAAAAATATAAGAGTTTGGTAAAGTTTTATTTTATGTAATTTTTATGACTATTTTTATGACTAATTATGACTAACCATTTTTATTTTTTATTAAGCCTTTGGTTATTCGTTGGCGGTATTTTTATTGCTTCTTATTTGAGCACATCTTTGGAATTTTTTTTAACAATAGCCATTGGGGCAGTTCTTGCGGCAATTATTTTAGTTTTATTTTGCGGTAATAAAGAGTATGTGGTGAGATATTTTTTTCTGATTTTCTTTTTATTTTTCGTTTTTTCCTTAGGCTTCTGGTACTTTAAATTTGTTAGTTCCAAATCTTTTGGCGATTTTTCAGGCAGTAGAGATGTAATTGGCGTTATTGTTTCTGAGGCGAAAATTAAAGAATTCTTTGCTGAATATAAGGTATTGCCACTACCGCCGGATAAAGAAAAATTTGGCGGAATTTTAGTAAGAACGAGAATTTACCCTCAATATTATTATGGCGACATTGTAAAAATTAGCGGAAAGATTTCAACGCCTTCCTCTTTTAATGGTTTTGATTATCGTTCTTATTTGGCCAAGAATAGAATTTATTATGTTTCTTATTATCCTAATATTATTAAAATTGAAAAAGATTCTATTTTTTATCCCTTGGGTACTTATGATTCTTTTAAAATTTTATTATTTAAAAAATTATATACAATTAAAAATTTTTTTGTTGAAAATTTAAAAAATAATTTGGTAGAGCCATCGGTTTCTTTGATTTCCGGCGTGATATTTGGTGGTAGTGGCGGTTTTTCAGGAAAATTGGCTGAAGTTTTTAAGAAAGTTGGGATTTCTCATATTACTGCTGTCTCCGGTTATAATGTTACAATTATTATTTTGTCGCTTTATGCTCTTTTGGAATTATTTTATTTTAATCGGGGACAAAAATTTTATATTGCTACCTTCATAATTTTAATTTATGCAATAGTTTGTGGCTTGGAAGCTTCAGTTGTGAGAGCCGCAATAATGGGCTCTTTGTTGCTTGTTGCCAGAAAAGAAAAAAGATTATACGCCAGTCATAGCGCTATTGGTGTTGCCGCCTTTATTATGCTTTTAGAAAATCCTTTGATTTTAAAATTTGATGCCGGCTTTGAGCTTTCTTTTGCCGCAACATTGGGTTTGATTTTTATTTATCCAATTTTTATGTTTGAAAAAGATGCTTTTGTTTCTGATAAGTCAGATATTAAATCAATATTTAAAGACACTTTTTTCTCTACTCTGTCTGCGCAAATCGCCGTTTTCCCGTTGTTAATTTATCTTTTCGGAAGATTTTCTTTAGTTTCAATTTTAGTTAATATCTTAATTTTGCCTGTTATCCCTTTATTAATGTTTTTAGGTTTTTTAGGCGGTATCTTATCTATGCTTTTGCCGTGGCTGGGAAAGGTTTTTGTCTTTCCGGCATATTTAATTTCTATGTATGTTATAAAAATTAGCGAGTTTTTTGCGGGATTGAATTTAGGTTTTTTGGAAATTAAACATCTTGGCTTTATTTTTGTGTTTTTTTATTATAGTCTTTTAATAACAATTATTTATTTGATTAATAGAAAGAGAAAAAAAGATTATGTTGCCTTTGGGAGAATTAATTAAGAAATATAAAAGAGAAATCTTTGTTTTAATTTTCGCGCTTATTATTTTCATTATTTTGGATATTTATCAGAGTTATAGCGCTGAGGGTTTATTAAGTGTCGTTTTTTTTGATATTGGAGAAGGCGATGCAATATTTATTGAAACGCCAACTAAAAAACAAATTCTTATTGATAGCGGTCCCTCTAATTTGATTTTAGATAAATTAGGAAGGGCAATGCCTTTTTATGACAGATACATTGATTTGGTTATTGCTACGCATAGTGACAGCGACCATATTGGAGGGCTTATTGATGTTTTGAAAAGATATAAAGTTGGAACTCTTATAATGAATGACGATTTAGATAATCAAACTTTATATTATCAGGAATTAAAGCGCATCATTGTCGAGAGAAAAATAAAAACAATAGGTGTGCTTCGTGGTTCTTCATTTCTTTTAGAACCGGGCTTGGCAATCTATATTTTCGGACCTTTGGAAGCAAGTTCAGGCGTCAGTAAGGAAGATAATGAAAATTCTATTGTGGCGCGATTAGTTTTTGGCAAGATATCTTTTTTGTTTACCGCGGATATCCCTAAAAGCGTTGAACAAAAATTAATTAGTTTGGGGGTTAATCTTAATTCTGATGTTTTAAAAATTGCTCATCATGGCAGTAAGACTTCCACTACTGAAAATTTTTTATCGGCTGTTTCGCCGCTTTTATCAATTATTTCTGTTGGTCCTAATAGATATGGCCATCCTCATGAGGAGACGCTGGCTAAATTGAAAAATTATACCTTTTTAAGAACGGACAAAGAGGGCGATATTAAATTTTTAAGCAATGGTTTTTATCTTTGGCGAGAGTAAATTTTATTTATAATTCTAAAATTCTAATTAAAAAAGCCGGTGTTCAATCGGCTTTTATGTTTTATTTGTCATTTATCTGTTTGATTAGTCCTGGTAATTCCTTATAATTTTTAAAAACAAAATCTGGTTTTTCCTTTAAGCCATATTTTCCATGAAATCCGCTAAGTAAGTATTAACATTTTACTCCTGCCTCTTTACTACTTTTTATATCGTAAATCATATCCCCTATATACAGAAATTCTTCTGGAGAAGCCTTATAAAAATTAGCCGCTCTCTTTAATGCTTCTGCTTTATCGTCTATTTTCCAGAAAATTGGATACAGCAATCCTTTAAGTTTTTCTTTTTCTATAATTTCAAGAAGACTTTTTTTGTTTGAAGTGGCTGTTATTATCATTGTCTTAATTCCTATTTTATTAATCTTTGCACAGGCTTTCTTAAAATCTTGAAATAGAGGCGGTGGGCCTAATTTATTATAAAATCTGTGGAATTCTTTATAAATTTTAGGAGTTAAAACTATGCCAAATTCTTTGTAGAAATTTTCATATGGCAGATTGAATTCTTTTCTAAAATTTGAAAATTTTAATCTTTGACAACAGAATTCTTTTTTGCTGTATTTTAATATTATATTAACCGCTGTTGCGTAAACATGGGCAGTGTCATTAATAATCGTGCCATTCCAATCGAAAGCTAGAACTTTTATCATTTTTTCTCCTCCTTTTAGCCGTCCTGGCTTTAACCAGGATTGCGACTATTTTATTTTTAAAGATTAAAAAATTAATTTCGGCATTTGCGCCAACTATATTTTAATAACTGTAAACAAAAATTTCAATTATTCGTATTCAACATTCTAAAATCTAACCGAAAAGGTATGAGTTAAACAATATAAGAAGTATTAAAAAGAGGTATCAAA
>JBBIUM010000016.1:0-12265 GCA_037440245.1 Candidatus Yanofskyibacteriota bacterium
TCGGATTTAGGATTTACATCAGTTGTGGTTTTGAGTTTTATTTGGTTTGGATTTTTGAACACTTTGGATTTTATTAATTTTGGGCTTTGGAATAATGTGAATTTTATTTAGAGATTAATTATATTGCGCTAACTTAATTAGATAGCGCAAATTATTTTTTTTATTTTGAATTTCCTTTATTATATTTCCATCAAAAACCTTACAAGCATCTCCCCAATTTCCAGATAACCAGTTTTAATTTTATAATCAATGCTAAATAATTCTGTTAGCATCGCTTGTAAATCTTCTAAAGAAAAATTTTGTTGGGAGAAAGCGCTTTTTTTTGCCACAAATGGATGCATTTTAAATTTGTTTGATAAATCAAAATAGGACCTACCGCCATCGAGAAAATAACATTTGGCCACTAGTAAATTTTTAATCTGGAAAATAATTTTTGAAAAAATTTCCTCATCTTTTATGCCAAAGTTTAAACATTTTTCTAAAATGGCAAAAAAATCCTTTTTATTCCTGCGACTTAAAGAGTCAATAAAATGAAAAAGATTAATATCGGCAATCTTGAAAGCGCAAATCTTATCTACATCCGCCTCGCTAATTTTTTTTTCTTTACATTTATATATTTTTAACTTTTCTATTTCAGCCGTAATATTTTCCAAAGAATTGTCTCCTAAAAAAATTAATTTTTCTACCGCGGCTTTACTTATTATAAAACCTTCTTGGTTAAAATTTTGGATTATATATTTTTTCAATCCTGAAAAGTCTAACAAATTGAATTTTTGCGTCTTGCTATTTTTAATAAGGAAATTTAACAAAGGTTTTTTCTCATCTATAGATTTTAGTACATCTTTTAAATAAAAAATAACAAACGCTTCGGTTGAATTTTTCAAAGAATAATCTTTAATAATATTTTTTAGAGCATCTACTTTATCTTGCAATCTATAAAGACTTTCAGAAAGAATTAAAAGCTTTTTTGGTACAAAAAGAGAACGAATTTTTAACTGTTCTTTAAGCAAATCAAAGGAATTTAAATAAACAACTTCTGCATCGGGGTATTTATTTCTATAACGCCTAATTATTTCTTTAATTTTCTGACGAATCCTAAATTCATCAGGGCCATAAAATAAATAAAGCATAAGTTTCAAATTTCTATATTTTTACTCCCAGAAAACTTTTGTATTGGGTTGAATAATATTAATCCAGATCGGTCCTGGCACAAATTCAATTTCTTTGCCGTTTTCGTCCAAAAAATACAATCTTGATTCTATACTACTTCCATCTTTATACCAAATTGCGTTAATTTTTTCACCATTTCTAAAAATTATTGCTTTGCCAAAACCTTCTATTTCTAAATCATTATATTGACCCTCTATTTGTCTAGAGGCGGCAATTACTACAGCAATATTCTTAACCTCAATTTGTTTATTATTTAATGCGTCAATTTCTTTAGAATTATTTCTCCAACGTAAATAAGAATTTGTTGAAGCGCTATAAGTATAAGAAACGTTATATGGCGAAGGATAATTAATTCTTAAAATTTTACTTTCAGAAATTTTAGGAAAATCTTCAGTAAATTTATAACCACTAAACTGAGTTGTCTGGCGATAGCCAAGTTGAGAAATAGCATTCCAAATTCTATTAAAATTTGTAAAACCATTATGAGGGGCGGTTATATTGCCTTTTCTATAAAAAGTATTATAAGGATTTGGTAAAGCATCAATATTATCTATTATGTCTTGTTTTAATTTATCTAAAGCAAAATGAGAACCACCCCAATGCACATAAATTGCATCTAAGCCTGCGGCTAAAGAAATAAAATCATGTCTTGCGCTCCTTATACTTCCTATCTCCTCTGGTTCGTTGCAAACAAAACTGCCATTAAACGATTAATGCCGTCGGTTATGACCGGTGCCTCGATCACTAAGTCAGCCAAAGATAAACCTGATAAAGGTCGAGCAATAGGATCACCGGCAAGCATTACGGCAATCGGTCGCCGCAAAGCATTTTTGCATCTAATGCCATTTATAGGATTAACCAAAAAATCATTTTTCTGATCTTCAAGTTGGGATTTTTGTAATTGATACGGCGATTGCCTAATTTCTATCTGCCGGGAATAAAAAGTAAAATAAAAATAAATATTTTAATTTTATATTGCTTCAACTGCATAAATACTCTAATAATAAACTCTTAGAAATCAAAAACAAAAGCCAAAGCTCAAAACTCAAGACTAAACTTAAAGCCTAAAGCTTACATTATTAACCCTATTAACATTTAAAAGAATAAAGTTTTAACTTTTAAGCTGTAGCTTTGCGCATTGAATTTTGAGCTTTGAGTAAATTTGACATTTGAGTTTTGAATTATTCTGACATTTGCCTTTTGAATTATTCTTCATTGAAAACTAGAATTAGAAATGAAAATTAAGAATTAGTTTAAGGTTTCAAAAGGTTTGCTTAAGATGATTTAACTTCAAGCAATTTTTGCTTATTAGCAAATTATAGTTCTTTTTAAATTGGAATTAAAAGTATTCCTTGATTATCCTCTGAATTTATTTTTGACAACGAGGACAATAATGGCCAGAACGGCCTTTATTTTTGAAACGAACAATTTTTGTTCCACAACGCCTGCATGGCTCTCCTTCTCGTTGATAAACATTTTGAATATTTTGATACTCTCCTTCTTTTCCGTAAATATCTCTGTAATCAGAAATACTATCGCCATGATATTTTATCGCCTTATTTAAAATCTTTTTTATTGCCTTATAAAGCCTTTTAATTTCGTCCCTATTTAATTTATTAGCTTTTTTAAAAGGATTGATTCTTGCTTCCCATAAAATTTCATCGGAATAAATATTGCCGATACCGGCAATATTTTTTTGGTCCATCAAAACTTCTTTAATAATACCAAATTTTTGAGCCATTATTTTTTCTAAAATCTCAACACTCAAAGAACTATTCAGCGGTTCGGGACCCAAATTTTTTAAATCTTCCGAATTTAAAATTTTATCTTTATCACCAGCCATAATTTTGGCAAATTTTCTAACATCGGACAAGGCCAACATTTTACCGCCAGAAAGCCAAAACATTACATGAATATATTGATTAACCGGATCCGTTAAAGCGCTATTTTTATCCTCCGGTTTCCATTTTTGATTTCCTTTCAAACCGCTTTCCTTTTGTTTGTCGAACTGACAAAATTGCCATTTACCAATCAATAAATGACCGGTTAATTTTTGGTGAATAAGCATTATCTTGTTGTCTGACAAATAAAACAGAATATTTTTACCTCGCCTCTTTATATCTTTTATGATTCTATTTATAATTTCTTTTTTGAAATTACTAAAACCCGCTGGTAATTTTATTATTTTAGGCCAATCGGTCCAGGCATCTAGAATTTTCCTTCCCTTAACCTCTTTATTTAACTCTCTAACAATTGTTTCTACTTCTGGTAATTCGGGCATATGACAATAATTAAAAATTAATTTATATTTATAAAGCAAAAATTTTAAAAATATACTTACTTTTATTTTAACTCTAATTTTTCTTAATTAGAAGGCAGAAAAAGATTTTAAATTTCTCAAATCATCGCCAATTGCCAAATCAACAACAAGAGGGACGGCAAATTTATAAACGCCCTCCATAGTTTCTTTAATAATTCTTGCTGCCTCACTAAGATTTTTCTTTGGAATTTCAAATAAAAGTTCGTCATGAACTTGTAAAAGAATCCTAACGCCAATTTTTTTTAACCTTTCATTGTTATCAAGATTTATCATTGCCATTTTCACAATATCTGCGGCTGTACCTTGAATAGGCATATTAATCGCAAATCTCTCGGCCTGAGCTCTTAATTTTGGATTCAAGGCGTTAATAGAAGGCAAAAATCTTTTACGACCAAAAAGTGTCACGCTATACCCCCTCTCACGCGCTAATTGTTTTAAGGTAAAAATATAATTGGCAACATTGAAGAAATCAGAAAAATATTCATCAATAAAAATAACTGCTTCTTCGTAAGGCATATTTGCCGCTTCAGCGAAACCACGAGCGCCCATACCATAAATTATTCCAAAATTTAACATTTTTGCTTTTTGTCTCATTTCATCAGTTACTTCGTCATAATTCACATTAAAAACTTCAGCCGCGGTTTTTTTATGAATATCTAAACCTGACAAAAAAGCGTTAATCATTTTTTGGTCGTTAGCCAAAGAAGCTATAATCCGAAGTTCCAATTGAGAATAATCTGCTGATAAAAACTTAAAGCCCTTTGAAGCAATAAAGCATTCTTTAATTTTTTGCGCATATTCGCTTTTTGTCGGCAAATTTTGAAGATTAGGTTCCTCTGAAGAAAGACGACCAGTTGAAGCCTTGACTTGATTAAAGGTGGTATAGATAACTTTCCTTTTTTTATCAACTACTTTTTTAAATTTCTCAATATAACTGGTTTGCAATTTAAACAATTCTCGATACTCGGCTATTAACTTGCCTAATTCGCTTTCTTCGCTTATCTTAGACAACTCCTTGGCTCCTGTAGATAATTGACCAGTCCTTGTTTTTCTAATTGCCTTTTTTGATATTTTCAATTTATTAAATAAGATTTCAGCAACTTGTTTGGGTGAATTAATATTGAATTTCATACCAGCAATGGCATAAATTTTATCCTTTAAATTTTTGACTTCTCTTTCAACTTCTTTCCCTACGTCTTCTAATTTGTTTAAATCTATTTTGATGCCGACAATCTCCATCTCGGCCAAAACTTTTATTAATGGAATTTCTATTTCTTTAAAAACCTTAAAAAGATTTTTTTCTTTTAGTTCGTTTAATAAATTTTCTTTAATGGTTGGCAATAAACCTAAAAATATTTCTGGCTCTGACGCTATTTTTCTACTAGTTATATTTCCTCTCAAATTTCCTAATAAAGCAGCGGCAATAGAAACATCAAAATGAAGATTTTTTAATTCAATGTCGTATTTTCGTAAAAATTTATATATCTTTTTTAAATCATATCCTGTTTTTACAATATTTTCGTTCTCAAAAATTGCTTTTAGTTTGTTCAAATTTCTGGATGATAAAATTATTGTTTTATTATTATAAAGAATAAATATCTGGTTTGAGGTATTGTTAAAATACAAAAAAATTTCAGAAGGCAATTTATTGTCTATAAAATTTTTAACCATATTTCATATTTTAAAGCCTCGCTTTAAAAGTATTTCTTCTAGATGTTTAAAATTTGCAGATAAAAACTGGGGCTGTTTTCTAAATCCTTTTTAATGGTTATCTTAAAAAGAAATCTTTAAAAGTATTTTTAAAAATTATACTTCTTTTAATCTTTTTAATAAAGAATAAAATTCGAGCGATTGAAAAAGTTTTTTAATTTTTCCTCTATCAGCTTTGCCCCATCGAGCATCTTCTAAATTAAAATCTATTGGCACATTCGTTGAAATAGTGGCAAGTTGTTTGCTAAAAAATGCTTCATCTTTATTTTTAATTAATAAATTTTTAATTCTTGATTTAAGAGGGCAATCCCATTTCTCTAACTCTTTATATAAATTTTCCAAACTCCCATATTGAGCAATTAATTCAATGGCTGTTTTTTCCCCAATGCCCGGCACTCCTAATATATTATCTGAAGGATCTCCTTTTAATGCCTTAAAATCAACTAACTGATTTGGTTTTAAACCATAGCGCTTTAAGACCTCATTTTCGTCATATAAAATAGTCTCAGTCACGCCCCTTTTTAAACATAGCGCTTTTGTATTTTTGCTTACTAACTGTAAAGTGTCTAAATCACCGCTAACAATAATATTTTCTATATCGCTCTGAGAAGTCATTTTACTGATAGTGCCGATAATATCATCTGCTTCATATTTTTCTTTGGCGTAAATAGGAATACCAAATGCCTTTAAAATTTCTTTAACTTTGGGAATTTGTTCATAAAGTTCGTCTGGAGCCTTAATCCTTGTTGCTTTATATTCCTTGTACTCTTCATGGCGGAAGGTTGGTCCAGGTAAGTCAAAAGCAGCTACAATATAATCAGGCTTAAATTCTTTAATAACTTTTAGTAAAAGTAAAGTGAAGCCGTAAATGGCGTTAACAACCTCTCCTTTTGAAGTTGTTAATTTTGGAATGGCATGGTAAGCCCTATGAATTAAAGCATGGGCGTCTATTAAAATTAATCTTTTTGTTTTAACGGAATTCATTTTTTAAAATTAATATTAAAAATTTTTTAAAAATTTCTCTGTTGTTGCTAATTAAATATGGCAATGTTTAACACAAGAATAGTAATAAATCCAAGATAAATAAATTGAAAATCAAAATGCAATCTAAAAACCAAAAACTCAAAACTACAACTGATATTAAATCCTAAATCCAAAATCCTAAATTCTAAACAATATTAAAATTCAAATGTTTAAAATTTGCGCTTTACGCTTTGCGCTTTAAGTTTTGCACTTTGAGTTTCTATTTTGAATTTTTCTTTTTCATTTTGCATTTTGATTTTTGATTTTTGAATTATAAGTTGTAGCTTAGTACTTTATTTAAAATTAGCGCTTTGAGTTTTGAGTTTTATTTAGTTTGGATTTTGGAATAATTTGGATTTAATTAAGGGGTTTGATTATTTTATTGCCAAATTGATTTGCTATTACAATTTTATATTTAAATCTCTTTGAAGAAAAACCGTTCTTGTATTTTCATCTTTAATTTTAAATTTCAACCAAATTGCATTTTTAGGAACTATTTTTTTAATTTTATTGGCCCATTCAACAATAACGATATTCTTTTTGTCCTTCACTATATCTTTAAAACCTAAATTGATTATATCATTTGTTTCAACCCTGTAGCAATCAATGTGAATTAATCTTTTATATCCCGATTTTTTTATTAAATCTTGGATTTTGCTTCTTTTTTTATTTTTTTTATCTAAAGGAGAAATAATTTCTCTCTGATTCTTTTGAATGCTCTTTTTAGTATTGGTGATAATATGCGTATGCATCAAAACAAAAGTTGGACTAGAAATATTTTCCTTAATACCTAAAACCTCTCCAATAAGTCTGGTAAAAGTTGTTTTGCCGCTGCCTAAACTACCTTCCAGAGCAATAATAAGCGGCCTTTGGCGATTTTTTTTAATAAGATTAAATAAAAATTCTCTGGCAAATTTTTTTGTTTCAGAAATACTAGACAGCACAATTCTCATATTTTCTATTCTATCGTTAAATTAAAAATATAAAAATACCAGTTATGGTTTTCTTAAAGACATTTTCTGATGATATATTATAAAAAATCTTTACGGAACAAGTTAATGAGTCGCGTCGGTCCCAGCTAATTGTTGTAGGGACGGCATGGTCTGTGCCGTCCCTACAACAATCAGTAAAAATCAATTTTATACCACTTTCTTTTATATTTTTTTATATTTTTATAATCCCTTTTCTCTTTCTAAGGCTTTTACTTCCATCTCAAGAGATTCCCATTGTGCACGTTTTACTGGATCATATGGCTTCTCTCTGTTTGAAAACGGCACTCTAAAATTACTACGTTTATAACCAGCTTCTTCAAGTTCCTCTACAAGGCCGGGCTCATCCCAGGCGATAAACACATAATCTTCTCCTTCTCCTTTGCCAACGCAAGCAATAACGCCATTGTTTATTGCATACTCTCCTTTATGAGCCTGAAGGTCTTTAAAATCCGCTGGCTCTGGTTTATCTTCGCCTCTTTCGGCCCGAGTAATATAAGTTGGGAGAAATAATGGATATGCCATCCACTTTCGCGACCTAAATAATTCAGCTTTAGGTTTTTCTTGTTTTTCTTGTTCTGCTTCTTGGGATTCTTCTTTCTGCTCTTGAAACGGACTGGGTTTTTCAAAACTGAATCTTTCAAATTTGTTTCGCATATTACTTTCAAAATAGTTTAATTTTTAAAAATTTTTTATTTTTCTCAGCGGTCGACCTTCAAATTTCAACTGAGAAAAGCTTCTATTTTAATTATTTCTTTTTTATTTCTTTTTGTCAAATAGCAGTAAAGATATAATATTTTTTAAAAGAAGGCTTGAAAACATTCAAACTTTTCGTTTTTTAAGATTTTCTGACATAGCAGGATATTATGCAAAAATTTGACTTTCTTTTATTGGTGCGATAATGTTATATAATTTATCTTACACTTCGCCTTTAATTTAATATATTGATCTGTAAAATTTTTAAAAACTATGATAAAATAAAAATAGCAACGCCTTTAAATTTTATTTTCTGCTTTAAGCCAAATTTTATAATATAGTAACGACGATATCAGCTATGACTAATAAAAAACAAACGGAAGAACAACTCTCTGCTTTACGGAGAAGCGAAGAAGAAAAAGTTGCCCAGCAAACAGCAGCTAAACTTAATCTCCCTTATTTACCACCAAATCTTATTTCTCCAAAATCAGATTTAATGCTTTTAACATCCGCTCAACAAACAAAGAACAGCCGCCTCTTGATTATCTCACAAGAAGGCGAAGAAGCAATAACAATTACTGATAATCCAAATAGAAAAGCAATTGAAGATTTAACAAAATTTTTAGAGAGTAAAGGGTTAAAACTCAAACTTTATTTAGTTTCTAAAACAACCTTTGAAGAAAATTACGAACTTCAAAAAAGATTTGAAGAGAAAAAAGAATTTTTAAAAACAAAGCTTGTGGGAGAAATAAAAATTAGCAGCGAACTTCTTTCAGAATTTTATGAAAAAATAAAAAATCTGAACGATTTTAAAAACATTATTGATTTAATACCCGAAAGTAAAATTAGATCAATACTTGAATTAATTATTGTCACGGCTATTAAAACTGATTCTTCTGACATTCATTTAGAATATCAAGATGAGGGAATAATTGTTCGATTAAGAATTGATGGCGTACTTCACACTATAGCCAAACTGCCTCTTTCTGTTTACAAATCTTTAATCAGCAGAATAAAAATACTCTCCGGACTTAAAATTAATGTCACGAAAACCGCTCAAGACGGCCGTTTTAGTATTTTCCTTGGCAAAACAACAATAGATGTTAGAGTTTCAACATTGCCCGGCCCTAAAGGAGAGAATGTTGTTATGAGACTTTTGAATCCGGAAAAGGTTTTAATTAATATTGAAAACTTAGGGCTTTCTAAGGAACATTTTGAAATATTAGAAAGAAATCTTAAAAAAACTATAGGAATGATTTTAACCACTGGTCCAACTGGCGCGGGAAAAACTACAACTTTATATGCCTGTTTAAATAAAATCAATAGTCCAGATGTAAAAATTATAACAATAGAAGATCCAATTGAATATAAGTTAGCCGGCATTGAACAAACCCAAGTTAATCCAGAAAACAATTATACTTTTGCTTCGGGTCTCAGAGCAATTGTTAGACAAGATCCTGATGTTATTTTAGTTGGCGAAATGAGAGATTTAGAAACTGTAGAAATAGCAATCAATGCCGCTTTAACCGGCCATTTAGTTTTTTCCACGCTGCATACTAATGATGCGCCGGGCGCTATTTTAAGGCTCATTCAAATGGGAGCCAAAAAAGAAATCTTTGCACCGGCAATAAATTTAATTATGGCGCAAAGATTGGTTAGAAAACTCTGTCCTTTGTGCAAAAAGGAGGTTTTTCTTACAGAAGAACAAGTTCAAAAAATAAAAGATTTGTTTTCCAATTCACCAGGCAATCTCCAACCAAAAGTTAGCACGAAAACTAAAATATATGAAGTTCAAGGCTGCGAACAATGTAATTTTATCGGCTATAAAGGAAGAATTGGAGTTTTTGAAATGTTTGAAATAAATTCGGAAATACAACAATTAATTATTAGCAATCCTTCCTTGCCGGAAATTAAAAAAGCCGCTGTAAAGAACGGTATGGTAACATTAATTCAAGACGGTTATTTTAAAATATTAGATGGCATTACCACTATAGAAGAAGTTGAAAGAGTGGTTGGCGTTTAAACGTAAAAACAACACTTTTTCTTTTTAAAAATGATCTTCTTTATTCTGTCGGTAATTCATCCCGAATATATAAGATAACCGGGGTTGGGATTTTTCCGAGGAATGTCCCAGCCGCAGCCAGGGCATCCTAATTCTAAGAGAAAATCCCATAAGCTGTGGCAGCTCAATTACCGACAGGATAAAAAAGACCAATTTCAAATTCTTTTAAAAAAGTAGCTTGTATTAATTAACAGATTTGGAACTTTTTGTATTAAAAATCCTAGAAGACGCTTATTTCTTTCCTCCTAGGATTATACTAAATTATATCAGTTTATAAGTTAAATGTCAAGTTTTTTATTTAGTTATGACGATTTTTCAAAAAATAAACGAAGAAGATGCTATTTTAGACACAAGTCTTCGGCCAATGTCTTTTTCTGAATTTGTAGGCCAAAACAATATAAAGAAAAATCTTCAAATCCTCCTTGAGGCTGCGAATAAGAGAAAGGAGGCGGTAGAACATATTCTTTTCCATGGCTCTGCTGGATTGGGAAAAACGACATTAGCGTATCTTGTGGCTCGGGAAACTAATAGGAATTTAAAAATTACCTCAGGTCCAGCATTAAAAAAGATTGGCGATTTAGCAGCAATCTTATCCAACCTAACAGAGGGCGATATTTTATTTATAGATGAAATTCACCGTTTAAATACAAGTATTGAAGAAGCTCTTTATCCAGCAATGGAAGATTTCTATATAGATATTATTCTTGGCAAAGGCCCCTCAGCAAAAACACTACAACTTTCTCTGCCGCCATTTACATTGATTGGTGCCACTACCAGATTAAGTCTTTTAAGTAGCCCTTTCCGTTCAAGATTTGGCGTTCTTTACCGCCTAGATTTTTATTCACAAGACGATATTAAACAAATTATAGAAAGATCCGCCAAGATTTTAAATATTCAAATAGATAAAAAAGCGGTTGAAATACTATCTAAAGCATCAAGACAAACGCCACGCATTGCCAACAGGCTTTTAAAGAGGGCAAGAGATTATGCCGAAGTTAAAGGAGACGGATTAATAAATGAAGAAATTGCGTGCAATACATTGAAAATGCTTGAAATAGATGAATTAGGATTGGAAAAAACAGATATCTTAATACTTCAATCTTTAATTGAAAAATTTAAAGGCGGACCTGTCGGTATCAAAACCCTGTCAGCTATTAGCAATGAAGAAGAAGAAACTATAAGCACCATTTATGAGCCTTATTTAATGCAAATCGGATTTTTAAATCGTACGCCAAAGGGCAGAATCGTTACTGAAGCGGCATATAATTATTTAAAACAGAAAAATCTTATTTAATTTTAAGAATCTGCGTAATTTGAAATTTTTAGCTATTTAGTTTTTTGATTATTTTTATGTTAAAAATTTTAATCAGCTCTGCTTTTTTAATAATTCTGATTATTTATTTTATTATCAGTTTCTTTATTATTTATCATTTTAACAAATATGGCTTACAGAAAGATAAAAGCAGATTAATGATTATAATTTTTATTGGATTAAGTTTGTTTTTTCTAATAATGGAATTTTATTATTTTATCAACATCAACTGGAATTTCTAAAGTTTTTAATAAAAAATCCTTATGTTTCTCTTAAATCAACAAACAAACGAAAAAATAATATTAATTGCAAGACGCCACTGGATTGTTATTTTAAGCGGTATAATAACTTTTGTTATTTTCATTTTTGGCGGAGTTATAGGATTAACTTTTGTTAGAAATTTAATGTCAAGTCATTTAGAATTAGCCAGATATTCAAATTTAATCTGGCTCGGCTTCTTATTCTTTTTTCATTTACTGCTTATTTTAATTTTTAAATTTTTAATTGATTATTATCTAGACGCGTGGATAATTACCACTGAAAGAATTATAGATATCGATCAAAAAGGCTTCTTTCATAGAGAAGTTTCAGAATTCAGAATTTCTAAGGTCCAAGATGTTACTGTTGAAGTCAATGGTATTCTAGCCACCTTTTTAGATTATGGTGATGTAAAAGTAGAAACTGCTGGCGAATCTTCAACTAATTTTATTTTTTACCAAATTCCTAATCCCAACAAAGCCAAAGAAATTATACTTCAACAATTAAAAAAAGAGTCGGCATCTCTCTAAATTATTATTGGTTGATAGTTAATTTTAGATGAGGCGTCTCTTTTTTAAAATTAAAAAAACTTAAACCATCAAATTAATTCAATAGTAATGGCTAAATTTCTTATTAAAATCCAAACCAATAAAAATTTAGGGCTCAAATCTATAAAATCTAAAATCCAAAATCCAAAATACAAAAATCAACCCCGTTAGAAATTT
>JBBIUM010000017.1:0-12214 GCA_037440245.1 Candidatus Yanofskyibacteriota bacterium
TAATTTTTTTCCGCTTTTGGTTGATTTTGAAGAAAGATATTATGCTGCTGGTAAAATAAGAGGTTCAAAATTTATCAAAAGGGAAGGCAAACCCTCAGAAGAAGCAATACTTTCAGCTAGAGTTATTGATAGGACAATTAGACCACTTTTTAATCAAAAAATTCGCAATGATATTCAAATAGTAGTAACAGTTTTGTCTGTTGATGATAAGAATGATCCCGATATTTTAGGACTTTTGGGCGCTTCGGTGGCGCTTTCTATTTCTAACATCCCTTTTAATGGTCCTGTTGCCGGCGTTAGGGTTTGTAAGCTTGGAAATGATTTTATCGTTAATCCTTCAATAGCTGAAAGAGAGATGGCTGAATTCGAGATTTTTGTTGCCGGACCTGAGAACGAAGTTAATATGATTGAGTGTGAAGCGAAGGAATCTTTAGAAGAAGATATTTTAAAGGCTATAAAAATTGGCCAAGAGAGAATAAATAAAATGATTATTTTTCAGAGAGAAATTATTGCAAAAATTGGCGTGGAAAAAGCCACTGTTAAGTTAGAAGAAATTGATGATGATTTTAAAAAAGAATTGGAGAACTTGATAAGCGATGAAAAAATAGAAGAGGCGGTTTTTACAAAATCTAAGATTGCCAGAAATGAGAATTTAGATCTTTTAGTAAAAGAAATTAAAGAACATCTTGAAGAAAAAGATAAAGAGGATATTGAGCAAAAATTAAATTTAGCGATTGGCTGGCTTGAATCGAAATTAGATGAAATTGTTCATAGAAATATTTTAGAAAAAGATAGAAGGCCCGATGGGAGGAAATTAGATGAAATAAGAGAAATTTTTACCGAGGTTGGGTTTTTGCCAAGAACGCATGGTTCAGCTTTGTTTATAAGAGGAACGACTCAATCTTTAGCGGTTTTAACATTAGGCGCGCCTGGCGATGAACAGTTAATTGAAACAATGGAAGAAGAAACCAAGAAAAGATTCATGTTGCATTATAATTTTCCCGGATTTTCAGTTGGAGAGATTGCGCCAATGCGTCCGCCGGGTAGGCGAGAAATTGGTCACGGTAATTTGGCTGAAAAAGCTTTAAGAAATATCATACCGCCAAAAGAAGAATTCCCTTATACTATTAGAATTGTTTCGGAAATTTTATCTTCCAATGGTTCTTCTTCTATGGCATCTGTTTGTTCTGCTTGTTTGGCATTAATGGACGGCGGCGTTCCTATTAGAACTTCGGTTGCCGGTATTTCTATTGGTTTAATATTGGATCCTAAGGATAAAGATAAAAAGAGATATAAATTAATTACTGATATTCAAGGGCCAGAAGATCATCATGGTGATATGGATTTTAAAGTTGCCGGTTCGGCAAAGGGTATTACCGTTATTCAACTTGATGTAAAAACAAGCGGCTTGACAATAGAGATTATTAAAGACGCTCTTGAAGAGGCAAAAAAAGCAAGATTGAAAATTTTATCTATTATGGAAGCCACAATTAGCAAACCACGGCCTGAATTATCTCCTTTTGCTCCTAGAATTTATAAAATTAAGATTAATCCAGATAAAATTCGCGATGTTATTGGGCCTGGAGGAAAAATTATCAATAGCATTATTGATAAAACGGGCGTGACAATAGATATTGAAGATTCTGGTTTAATTTTTATTACCGCCCCCAATAAAGAATCCGCTGATGAAGCGCTTTCTTGGATTGAAAGATTAACTCATGAAGTTCAAATTGGCGAGGAATTTAATGGAAAGGTAACCCGGGTAATGGATTTTGGAGTTTTTGTGGAAGTGATGCCTGGTCAGGAAGGATTAATTCATATTTCTGAATTTCCGAAAACTTTTGCTTTAAGGTTACGGAATATGATCAAAGTTGGCGATATTCTGCCAGTTAAAGTAAAAGAGATAGACGCGCAAGGAAGGATAAATTTAAAATTACTAAAATAGGGGAGCGTAATGTTAACTTTTGTAATGTTAATTTTAATCAGCCCGCCTCTGATTTATTAATGTAAGTAAAATTTAATTAAGAATGGCGCGCGTTCTTTTATTCATTAATTTTCAAAAAATAAAACTTTTGATATTTCTAAACTCATTACCATTTAATTTTTTATTTTAGCTCCCTATTTATTATTAAATAATTTTTTTATTTTAAAGTTAAAATTTATTTAAAAAGTTGCAAAATTTTTTTGATTGTGTTAAAAAGATAAAATAAATTTCAGAAAATATTTTTTAAGAAATAAAAATGTTGTAAAAATTTTATGAATATTTTTGAAAAAATTTATTTAAGAAAAAAGAGTTTTTACGCTTTAATATATTGTTTAGGGGTTGTTGTTGGAATAGTAATTAAAACATTTTGGTTTTGAAAACATTGATAAAGAATTAACAAAGTAAAATTAGCGCAAGCTGTGGCAGCTCAACTATTTTTTGTTAAATTTTAAAATTGGTTTTTTAGCGCCACAGTTTTTTTTAATCATTTTATCACTTTTAAATAAAGGGAAGTAAAATTATTTTTTAGATAAGATATTTGAAATCTATGAAAAGAGTTTTTTCGATTATTTTAATAATTCTGATTTTCTTTGCTGGTGAAATTACTGGCTATTGGCTTAAAACCATTTATGATGCAGTAAAAGCCGCTTATTATTGGGACCAATATCTTTATGGTTTAGAAAAACCGTATAGAGAGGATATTTATGGCGGCGATACGCCTGAGGAAACTTTACAAATGTTTTTAGATGCTTTGCGTAAAGGCGATATAGAGTTAGCGGCAAAATATATAGATGTGGATCACAGGGAAAAGGAATATGAGTATTTAAAAGATTTAAAAAATAGTAATAAATTTAATGAAATTGTTGCTGAATATAGTAAATTAAAAAAAGATGAGGTATTAAGTGAGGATTTAGTCACATTTGCAACATATAGAAATGGAGAATTGTTTTTGTTAGTTTCATTAGAGAGAAACACTTTTACTAATAAATGGAAAATATCAGAACTCTAATAAATATTTCAGTTTTAAATAATAAGGTTTAGGGTTAAGTATATGAAAAATAAAATTTTTAAAGTTTTATTTATTTTTTTAATAATCGGAGTTTTAACCTCCCCTTTTTCTTTAACTTTTGCTTATGATACTGATTTTGCGCACCCGGCTTTAACGGAACAAATTGTTGATTTTTTTAATTTAAATTTTCCCCAAAACAAACTTTCTTATGTTGAGAAACAATGGTTAATTGAGGGTAGTAAAAAGGAAGATACGCCGCCAAGATTTGTTAATCATTTTTACGACCCAGTACATAATTTAGCTTGGTCGGTAGAAAATACTGGCAATATTAATCCTAAAGCAGTAGCTTATATTGCTAAGACATTTTTTACCAGAGAAAATCCTTTAACAGCCAAAAATTGGGCGGAAAATCAAAAAATTCAATCGCGCTATGTTCTTTACGAAGGCGACCAAACTTTTCAAAGAGCTGTTTATGAATATGTTAAAGGCAATAAGAAAGAAGGGCTAAAAGCTTTGGGCCATACTTTACATTTAATTGAGGATATGACAGTGCCTGATCATACTCGAAATGACACTCATATTCCTGGCAATGAAAGCCCTTACGAGGAATGGGCAAAAGAATATACTAAAAATTATAAATTAACAATAGCCACTGATTTAGTGAATGAAGGACAGAGGCCGATAATTAAAAAAACTTTAAAAGATTATTTTGATTTAACTGCTTCCCATAGCAATAAAAATTTTTTTAGCGAAGATACAATAAATAATAATAAATTTGGTTTGCCTTTAGTTTCGGAAGAAAATAAGAATAAATTGTTCGTTGAAAAATTGCAATTGAAACAATCAAAAATTATCATTAAAAGAACCCTTCAGGATAATATACTTTTAAATTCTTACTTCCGCTCTCTTTCTCGTTATGCCACTCTTGCCGGCGCTGGCGTTATTAATTTATTTTTTGAAGAAGTCGAAAAAGCCAAAAAAGAAAAAGAACCCTTAGCTAAACCTTTAACAAAAGCCGAAGTGCTTTTGTCAGGCGATTTTATTTTTTCTCTTTTTGGCGAATTAGCTAAGACAAAAAATGGCGCTATTTTAATGGCAAATGTCATTAAAGATGTTTTGTATTATTTTTCAACAGGTACTGATTTAAAACCTGATTTATCGAAAGAATTGGTTAATAAGCCAGTTTTACAATCATCTTTTTCAGCAACCGTTACTCCTTTTTCAAATAATTTTCCGACTCCAACAATAAATACTGAAATAACGCCAATATTTACGCCGATGCCTTCTATTGTCCCAACTCCTTTAATAACTCCTGAACCAAGTGTTACTCCTACTCTTCCTCCAATTTTAACGCCATTGGCGCTAGAGCCTTTACCTTCACCAACTCCAATAGTGCTTGGTTTTAAAACTCAAAATCTTGAAGATGCTATTGGCACAGCTGTGCGAGACACTCCAACGCCAACGCCAATAGAAACACCAACACCAACACCGACACCAACACCAACGCCGATGCCGACGTCAACGCCAACACCAACGCCAACACCAACGCCAGATACAATCCCACCAGAAGCCCCACAAATTCTTTCTCATACTGATAATCAATTTTTGACATCAGCGCAAGACGTTAATCTTAATGAAAGCGGTCTTCAAATAAATTTAAGCGGCGTAGTTTTAAAATCTTTGGAAACTCAAGAACCGGAAATTAATGCTTCTGTTTTCATTAAAGTAGAAAGTGTTTCTGCTTCAACTACGCCAAAAAATTTTGAAACACTAACAGATACAAATGGACAATTTCAAAAAGAAATTTCGTTGTTTGAAGGATTTAACACACTTTCTCTTTTTGCTAAAGACGAAAGCGGCAATCAGAGTTCTACAACTTTGATAACTTTAAAAGTAGACGCCAAAGCGCCAATTCCAACTTTAACTTTCCCTTATTTTAAACCCGGCGATGTTGAAAATATCACTGCTGTATGGTCGGCTGATGACAGCGATGTTGATTCTTATGATTTAAGATTTAAATTAGGACCGGACGGTCTTGTTATAAATTTAGATATAGCCACAAAAAAGACTACAAGAAAAGTTGGCTATTGGCAAAATTATGGACTTTATGTTTTTCAAATTCGTGCCAGAGATATGAACGGCAATGAATCAAGATGGTACGATTTCCCTCTATATTTAGATTCCAGGCCAGTAGTGATAAACGAAGTTGCTTGGATGGGGACAAAACATTCTCCAAATGATGAATGGATTGAACTTTATAACAAAACTCCGCAAGATATAGATTTATCTGGTTGGGTTCTTAAATCAGCCGATGGTAACCCTCTTATCCAATTTAATGATAATGAAGCGGAGGTAACTACAACAATAATAAAAGCGCAATCTTATTATGTAGTTGCCATTAAGAAGGATATTTTTTCCAATTACATTCCTCAGTGGCAAAAGAATTTACCAGGCGGTTTAGATAATTCCGGCGACGCCCTGACTTTAATTGATAATCGTAATAAGATAATTGACAGAGTTAATTTATGGTACGCCGGCGATAATGAAACAAAGGCAACAATGGAGAGAGTTATTCCGGGACCAGAATTTGATAGTAATCTCCCTGCAAATTGGAAAACCGCGACTTCGACATCTGATATTTTAGATAAATCAGGCAATCCTATTTTAGGTTCTCCGGGCACAATCAATACAGTCACTAATCCATTACAATTAAAATATGTTTCCTTAATCAAAAATTCTGAAATAGACGGAAAGAGAATTTTTAAGAAAGAATATAGTCCTTATAGACTTTTATTTAATAACGGCGAAAAATTAGTAATAAAAAATACTGGTAGTTTAATAATGGAGCCTGGTGTTATTATTTTAGCGAGTGGAGCGGTAACAGGTTTTATTGATGTTGAGGGAGAACTTAAATTTTTAGGCACCGAAGAAGAACCTGTCATTGTCACTTCAATTAGTGATCCTGAATTTGGAGGCATTAATAATTATCCGCTAAACGATATTAGTTATTATGGTAGAATTTATTTTAAGGAAGGCTCTAAAGGCGAGATTAATTTTGCGAAATTTAAATATGGAGGAGTTTACGCTTATTATCCCTATGATATGTTAATTTATACTAAAACATCTGATTTACAAATAAATAATTCTCAATTTTTTAAAAGCAAAAAAACTGCAATTTTAATAGAAGATAGCTCTCCGATTATTTCCGATAGTGTTTTTGACAGTGGTGGTTTTGGCATTTTTATTAAAGGTAGCAATTCAAAGCCAGAAATTAAAAATAGCAAGTTTTATAGAAATTATAATGGTGGCTATCCAACTAGCGCCGGTATTTATATAGAAAATTCTGCTAGTCTAATTGCCGAAAATAATATTTTTGAAGAAAATCAATGCGCAGTAGCAGCAAGACCGAATACATCTTTATTCTTTAGCAATGGCGATACGGCTTCAGCTAATTTAATAAATGGGATTTGTCTTTTTGAAGGAGAGATAAATGAAAAATTTGAATGGCAGTCGGATTTGCCTTTTAAATTTATTACCAATGCCGGACTTAGTGGCAAGGTTGTTATAAAAAAAGACGGTGAATTAACCATTGGTGCGGGAACTGTTTTAAAATTTTTGACTAACTTTTATTATCCAATTTTTGTTAGAGGAGTATTAAATATTTTTGGCGAACCTAATAAAAGAGTGATTTTAACATCCTTATATGATGATTCACAAGGAGGAGATACTAACGCTGATGGCGAGAAAACAAAGCCGGCAAAAAAAGATTGGACTGCCATAGAAGTTGATGATACTGGCCAGGTCTACGTTGATTATGCCAATATTTGGTACTGGGGCGCCCAAGGAAATTTCACGCCATTTCACATTAGTAGTGGTACTCCTCTTGTGGTGGTAGGAAATAATGTTAGCATAGAACCATAACTTACTTATTATAGTTAATGTCTTTTACAATTTTTTACAGAATAAATTCAACACTAAATTTTGATGTCATATAAATTATAAATTTAACTCAAAACTCAAAAGTCAGAATTCAAAACTATAACTTAAAACCCTAAAACTTATTTTCAATTTCTAAATCTTTGGTGTTAAATTTTTATTTAGCGAAACAAAATTATCTCTTCGAATTGGAGCTGTCAAAAATTGACAATATTTTTTTACTTATTATAATATAAATTAGCAGTCAAGTAGTGAGATTGCTAATTCTAATTTTATCTTACTATTTTTTCAAGAAATTTTTTAGATTTAGACCAATTTAAGATTTTTTAATTAAATTTTATCTAAAGGGTTTTATGAATTCTATAAATAAACGTCAGGCGGGTATTTTAATATCTGTAATTGATGAATTTATAAATACTAACACGCCAGTGAGTTCCAATTCTTTGTTTTTAAATTATAATCTTGGCAAAATAAGTCCGGCCACTATTAGAAATGATTTTTCGGTCTTAGATAAATTTGGTTATTTAAAAAAACAACATTTTTCTTCTGGAAGGGTGCCAACGATTAAAGGTTATGAATATTTTGTTAATACTTTACTAAACGAAGCTGAAAAGTCGATATTTGAAAATTTTAATAACTTTGATTATTTCGAGAGGACTGAAAATTTGTTTGAAAATTTTAGAAATATTATAGACAAACTTCGCTTGCCCGGCATTTTTAGTTTGATTGGTAGTAAAAGTATAAATTTTAAAAGCGGTCTAAGATTTATTGCTGACTATGAAGAATTTAGAGACCGGAATTACCTTGGCGATTTTTTAAGCATTTTTGAGGATTTTGAAAAATATCAACGCAATATTTTTGAGTATTTTTGGGGGATAGATAGGCATTTGGCGGTATTAGTGGGCGATAATAAAAAAATTAATAAAAAATTTAAAAATTTTAGCGCTATTTTTAGATTTATAAAAGATAGAAAAAATAGGAAAGGAATTGCTTTAATACTATTTGGGCCGCATCGAATGAATTATAGACAAGGGGTTAAAAGCTTATCGGAAATTTAGAGATTATAAAATTATAAGTAATTTTTGTTTATGTCTTATGTCTGATGAAATACAACAAGAACAACAGAATAATCAGAACAATAATGATTTAGAAAAATTAAAAAAAGAACTTGAAGAATGTCAAAAGTTGAGAGATGAATATTTAGCTGGCTGGCAACGCGCCAAGGCAGATTTTGAAAATTACAAAAAGGATGAGATAAAACGTCAAAAAGAGTTTATTGCTTTTGCTAATCAGAATTTAATCAATGAAATTTTACCAATTCTTGATAATTTGGACATAGCCTTCGATTCTTTGCCGAAAGATTTAGCAGAGAATTTGTGGATTAAGGGTGTTTTAAATATTGATATTCAACTCCGTGATATTTTAAGAAAAAACGGTATTGAGGAAATTAGAGTTAAAAAGGGTGATAAATTTGACCCCAACTTTCATGAGGCAATAGCATCAGAAGAAGATGGCGATGAAATTGTTGAAGTTTTTCAAAAAGGTTATTTATTGAATGGTCGCGTCATCAGGCCTGTTCGAGTCAAGATAGGAAGAAATATAAAATAAAAAATTATTTCTTTGTTAACTTTATTATTAATTATTATTAACTTTTAACTAACTATTGCGAGTTTGCGTGCTGGCGAGTTTTCAACTCGTTAAGTCGTCAAGCCGCAATAAATAAATTTATGAGTAGGGTTTTAGGTATTGATCTTGGCACTACTAATTCAGCAATGGCAATTGTTGAAGCAGGTGTTCCAAGAATTATAGAAAATAGAGAAGGTAATAGAATTACACCTTCGATGGTGGCGATCTCTAAATCTGGCGAAAGAATTGTTGGCCTTTTAGCGAAACGTCAAGCGGTAACTAACGCCAAAAATACTATTTATTCGGTGAAACGCCTTATTGGCCGAAAGTTTAAAGATCCTGTGGTTCAAAAAGATAAAAAACTTTTATCTTATGATATTGTCGAATCGGTAAATGGCGGCATTGAGGTAAAAATGGGCGATAGGACATATAAACCAGAAGAAATTTCGGCAATGATTTTGCAAAAATTAAAACATGATGCTGAAGATAAATTAGGCGAAAAAATTACTGATGCTATAATTACAGTTCCTGCATATTTTGATGACTCTCAGAGGAAGGCTACTAAAGATGCGGGTGAAATTGCCGGTTTTAACGTTTTAAGAATTATTAACGAACCTACAGCGGCAGCATTAGCTTATGGCCTTAATAAATACAAAAATGAGCAAGTTGTTGTTTATGATTTTGGTGGTGGCACCTTTGATATTTCTGTTTTAGAAATTGGTGATGATGTCATTGAAGTTAAGGCAACTGGTGGTGATACCCATTTAGGCGGCGATGATTTTGATCAGAGAATTATTGACTGGTTTATTTCTGAATTTAAGAAAGAACATGGTATTGATTTATCTAAAGATCAACTTGCTCTTCAACGTCTTAAAGAAGTAGCGGAAAAAGCAAAACATGAATTATCAAGTACTTTAGAGACTGAAGTTAATGTTCCTTTTATTTCAACAACCGATGCCGGTCCTGTTCATTTTAATTTAAAAATGACTCGAGCCAAACTTGAGGATTTAGTTCGTGATTTAGTTGAGCGTTCAATTGAGTTAGTAAAAGAAACTGTTAGAGAAGCCAAATTTGAGCTAAAAGATATTGATCAAGTTATTTTAGTTGGCGGTCAAACAAGGATGCCTCTAATCCAAGAGGAGGTTAAAAAATTATTTGGTAAAGAACCGCATAAAGATATTAATCCTGATGAGGTTGTGGCAATTGGTGCAGCAATTCAAGGCGGAATTATAAAAGGTGATGTTAAAAGCGTTTTATTGCTTGATGTTACTCCCTTATCATTAGGTATTGAAACATTAGGCGGAGTTTTTACAAAGATGATTGAAAAAAATACTACCATTCCAACTTCAAGAACTCAAATTTTTTCGACTGCTGCTGATAATCAAACCTCAGTAGAAATTCATATACTTCAAGGTGAACGGCCGATGGCAGCGGATAATAAAACATTAGGTAGATTTATCTTAGATGGTATCCCGCCAGCTCCTCGCGGTGTTCCTCAAATTGAGGTATGCTTTGATATTGATGCTAATGGCATTCTAAATGTTTCTGCTAAAGATAAAGCAACAGGCAGACAGCAATCAATTAGAATTGAAGCGACATCAAATTTATCCAGAGAAGAGATTGAGAAATTAAAGAAAGAAGCAGAATTTCATGCTGAAGAGGATAGATTGAAACAAGAATTAATTGAAGCTAAAAATATTGCTGATAATATGATTTATACGGCAGAAAAAACTTTGCGCGATTTTGGCGATAAAATGTTAGAAGATGATAAAAAATTAATTCAGGAAAAAATAGATATTCTTAAGAAAGCGAAAGATGGCGAACACCTTCATGAGATAAAATCCGCAACAGAAGATTTGAGCAGAACGCTTCAACAAATTGGGGCTAAATTCTATAGAAAAGAAGGCGGTCCTGAAAGCGGTTTTGGCACTTCTGAATCGCCGTCGGGAAATTAAGATTTAATAAAGTCAGGCAATGACGCTTTAAATTTCTTTTTATGTTCAAATCCTTTCTTAAACCTTTTATTTTTTCGTTTATATTTATAATAATTTCTTCAATTTCTTTTTTGATTATCGGGAAAAGTTTCAATAATATTAAATTAAATTTAGCTAATTGGATTAATATCATCGTATCGGTAGGAATTTTTGCCGTGGCTTTTTCGCTATTGGCGCTAAATAATTTTAAAAGTAATAAGTGGAACTTATTAGTTATTGGTATTACAGCTATTGTTGTTTTAGTGGTAGCGCCAGTAAAAAATTTATATATTTTTATTACAGCGGCAATATTAACAATTTTTTTATTTTTAGGCGAAAAGAAAATTAAAAATATTTTATTATCAAGTTTTAAATTGAACTTTTATGAGGCAATAAGCGAAGGTTCAAAATTAGTTTTTGAAGGTTTAATAATTCTGATTATTATATTTTATTATTTCAGCCCTGCTGGCGAGGTTTTTCAGAAAGAGTTCGTTTTGCCACGTCCTTTTTATGATAAAATTTTTAAATCTATTGCTATAAGTTTTTTGGAAAATAAAAAAGAACAAATATTTGGTGGCGTTGGGCAGAATGATTTTCTTGCTTTGAAAGAATCTCAGCAATTACTAAAAGAAATAGCTGATCAAACTTACCTATCTTTAAATGAAGGTTTGCAAACGCTTACTAAACCTTATAAAAAATATATTCCTTTGATTTTGGCATTTTCCTTTTATTTAGTCATAAAATTCGTGGCAGTATTTATTCGTCAAATTAGTAATTTTTTAAGTTGGCTTATTGTCAAATTAATGTTTGCTTTTGGCATTATGCGTAAAAAGAAAATCATAGTTGAAAGAGAGTTTTATGAATAATAGCGATTTGATTTTATTATAAGTGGCGGGTTTGTAAATTAGCGAGTCGCCAATTTTCATCTTTTAATCTGTAATAATTATTAAATGTGTTTTTAAGTTTTTAAACCGTTAACTTTAATAGATGACATATATTTGTTATTTCTAAATTTCTAACTAAACTTATGAAAGATTATTATAAAATTTTAGGCGTTCCCAGAAATGCTACTAAAGAGGAAATTAAGCGCGCTTTTCGAAAACTTGCTTTAAAATATCATCCTGACCGCGGCGGCGATGCTCAAAAATTCAAAGAAATTAGCGAGGCTTATAGTGTTTTATCTGATGATAAAAAGCGAGCACAATATGATCGGTTTGGCACTGCTTTTGAAAGTAGCGCGCCGGGTGGTGGTTTTGGAGGTTTTGAAGATTTCGATTTTAGCGATATATTTCGCAGCTTTACTCAAGGAACTCAGTCTGGAGGTTTTTGGGATTTAGGTGATATTTTTTCAGATTTTTTTACGAGTGGAGAATCGCGAGGTTTTAGTCCCAGACGGGGTAGAGATATTACCGTTGATTTAACTTTGACTTTTGAAGAGGCATTTAATGGCGTAGAAAAGACTTTTAACTTGAGAAAATTTAATAAATGTGATGAATGCGACGGTAGCGGCGCAGAAAGAAATTCTGTTTTTCGAAATTGCGAGCAATGCGGCGGTAGAGGTTATACCGTGGAAACAAGGAGGATTTTATTTGGCTCTTTTTCATCTCAAAGAATGTGTAGTAAATGCAGAGGTATGGGGAGAGTTCCTGAGAAAGATTGTAGAAATTGTAAAGGCAGCGGGAGAGT
>JBBIUM010000018.1:0-264 GCA_037440245.1 Candidatus Yanofskyibacteriota bacterium
TTCTGCCACGGCCATCTCACTGCAAACGACATCTACCGCCATCCCGATGGTTCTTTCGTTGTTCTTTCGAATCTGTTTTGGTCGTATCGCCCCCAGTGGTACGATCTAGCGTTCAATATCTGGAGTTGCTTGATACACATTCGGGATACCAGCTACTCCTTTGAGCAAATGTTGGAGTACGTCGAAAAATGGCTTGCAATATATCGCACAATACCGGTGGTGCAGCAAGATATGGATTTTGAGCGCAAGATTTCTGTTCTTCTT
>JBBIUM010000018.1:274-12194 GCA_037440245.1 Candidatus Yanofskyibacteriota bacterium
GGGCGATACTGGTTGACCTTGGCGCAAATGACTTTTTTGAGAAAGAGGAAAAGAAACCGTTTTTCCAACACCTTCTCAGCTTGCATCAGCAGTTGTTTGATTACCTAGCCCAGAAACTCGAAACTGCCTAGCTCACAGCGCCTGCCGAAATTCGGTTGGCGTTTTCTTTTTCAAATTTTCAAAGAACGTGCTATATTTTTCAGCGAAACCAAATTGAATTTTGAAGAACGATGGCGGGGTGGGAATTTCTTTTCTTTGATTTGTGGATTAGATTTGGTAAAATAATGGTGAAAGTTTGTAAAGGTTTATTCCCGCAGCCAATTTGCAAAGTTTACGTTTTTACCCCAAGCAATGTTGTTTATAGTAGTGCAAAAAAGAAATCTGAAAAAGAATCAAAAAAGGTTAAAAATCTTAAATTAAAAATATTAAAATCAAGAATTATTAACGAAAAATTTATGAAACTTTCCATTGGTATTGTCGGCCTACCAAATGTTGGCAAATCAACACTATTTAAAATATTAACTAAACAGAAAGTAAATATAGCTAATTATCCATTTGCAACTATAGATCCAAATGTCGGCATTGTGGCTGTACCCGACGAACGCTTAGAAAAATTAGCTAAAATTAGCAATTCTTTAAAAATAATTCCCGCTGTTGTTGAATTTTACGATATCGCCGGCCTGGTAAAAGGCGCCAATAAAGGCGAAGGATTAGGCAATCAATTTTTATCCCATATCAGAGAAACGCAAGCAATAGTTATAGTTATCAGAACATTCTCAAATCCTGACATAATTCATGTTGAAGCATCAGTTGATCCAATTAGAGATATGGAAATTATTAATACAGAACTCGTAATGAAAGATTTAGAAACAGTAGAAAAAATCTTAACAAGAATGGAGTCAAATGTAAAAAGCGGTGATAAAAATGCTATTAAAAACTTAAACATTTTGAACAACATCAAAGAAATTTTAAGCAGAAACGAATTGCTATTGAAATTTAAAGATGAACCGCTTGTAAAAGAAACTCAATTTTTAACCGCAAAAAAACAACTTTATCTTATAAATGGCGAAGAAAAAGAGACTCCAAAAGAATTGCTGGAAAAAATAAAACAAATTGGGGCTGATTATCTAATCGCCAATCTTATAAAAACTGAAGCTCTTCCAAATCTTATAAAAAAAGCTTACGAAATTCTTGATTTAATCAGTTTTTTCACTACCGGCAAAGACGAAACAAGAGCCTGGACTATTAAAAAAGGCACTAAAATACCCGAAGCGGCGGGCGTCATCCATACAGATTTTCAAAATAAATTTATACGCGCTGAAGTTATTAATTGGCAAAGACTAATTGAACTTGGCGGCTGGAATCAGGCAAAACAAAAAGGACAAATAAGAATAGAGGGGAAAGATTATGATGTTCAAGATGGCGATGTCATTATTGTTAAGCATGGATAATAAAAGAAAGCAGTTGATATTAAAATCACCTGCTTTCTTTTATTCTTCTAAGTTAATAAAATTAATATTGTGAACTACTTCATCTTTCTTCTTATAAAAGCCGGAATATCAAATTCATCTTCTAGATTACCATTATTACCATTATTACCATTATTACCATTATTTTGAACGAAACCATTACTACTATTTTTGAAATTATTTACGCCATTATTTTGTTCCTGGTTAAGAAGCGAATCCGCTCCAAGAGTAGATTTATTGAAATTTATATTTGGCATCGTTGATTGTTTACCATTAAAACCAGTTGCAATAACAGTAATTTTAATCTCGCCTTTTCTTAATTTATCATCATGGACAGCGCCAAAAATAATTGTAGCCTCTGAATCAACACTCTCTGTAATAATTTTGGCGGCTTCATTTATTTCAGCCATAGATAAATCAATCCCGCCACTAACATTGAATAAAACACCTTTTGCTCCATCAATAGAAATATCAAGAAGTTGAGAATTTACAGCCATTTTAGCAGCCTGAATAGCCCTGTCTTCGCCTACCGCTCTGCCAATACCCATAAGCGCTGTACCAGTATTTTTCATTATTCTTCTGACATCAGCAAAATCAACATTAACAATCCCTGGAAAAGCAATTATATCAGAAATGCCTTGAACCGCTTGTCTTAAAATATCATCAACTATGGCAAACGCTTTTGTTAAGGGTAATTTTTTATCAATTAAATTCAATAATCTATCATTGGGAATAGTTATAATAGCATCAACTTCTTGTTTTAATTTTTCAATGCCTTCTTCAGCAATTCTGGCTCTTTGAATTCCTTCAAAACCAAAAGGTTTAGTCACTACTGCAATGGTTAAAGCGTCTATATTTCTTGCCGCTTGAGCAATAACCGGAGCAGCGCCTGTACCCGTACCACCGCCTTCGCCGCAAGTTATAAAGACTAAATCAGCGCCCTTTAAAGCATCCTGAATTTCATCCTGGGACTCTTCTGCTGCCTGCCGACCAATATCAGGATTCATTCCAGCGCCCAATCCCCTTGTCAGATTTTTTCCTATATGTATTTTTTGATGCGCTTGAGTATAGTGCAAATCTTGGGCATCGGTATTTACGGCAATAAAATCAACCCCTTTAATTTTGCAATTCATCATTCTAGTAATGGCGTTACCACCACTACCACCAACGCCAACTACTTTAATTTTAGCAAATGTTTCATAATCTGGTTTAATTTGTGGCATATGTTTTAAAAGCGTGGAGCAAAAATTTTTTAATTGATGCTACCACAGCTTACATAATAAAAAATCATTAAATTATTTATATTTAATGATAACCCTACAAAACTCATATCTTCTTATACCTCAATCAAAATAAAAATGCAAGACCTGGAATAAAAGAAGAGCATATTAAAATCAAATTGTTTCAACATGGAAATTGTTCCAAATAAAATGCAAAAAACAAAATCAAACCTCCGGCGAAAATAAAAAGGACATCGTCATTGCTTACCGTCCTTCTTATTACTAAAATATTTTTTCCCTCCCTTCACTCTATATATTAACCCCTATTTTATTTTAATTACGGCAAAAACGTCGTCCTAAACCACTTAATTATTTTGTTAAAAAATGGAGACTCTTTACCCGCATTAGCTATTATATTTTCTGTTTCTAACGCCCAGTAAATTATACCTGTCAAATTGGCATAAATGGGGTCATTTAACTCACTTAAATTAACACTACGCGGAAAACCAATCCTTGCCGGCATTCCAAGCACTTCTTTTGCTAAATCAACTAAACTATTTAGTTTTGCTCCGCCACCAACTAATACCACCCCCGCTGGCAATAATTTTTGTCTCCCCACTTTTTTTAAATCTTTAGCCACTGCCTCAAATAATTCTCTTACTCTAGCTTCGATAATTTCGGCTATTTCTCTTCTCCTGATAATACCATTTTCATTTTCAAAAATCTTAGATAAATCAATGGTTTCTTTTTTATCAACGTTATCAGTGAGACAATCACCGCAATTTATTTTTAATCTCTCTGCAATATCTATAGATTTTTGTAAACCAATAGCTAAATCCTTAGTGATATGTCCTGCATTTAAAGGAATATTGTTAACATGCAAAACTTTATCTTCCTCGTGGATGATAAGATTAGACGAACCCGAACCAATATCTAATACTAAAAGACCAAGCTCTCTTTCTCTTTTAGAAGAAACAGCAAGAGAGCTGCATAATCCTGAGGCTATAATCCCTGCGATGTTTAAGCCAACTAGATTAACAGCTTTTCTTAAATTTCTTAAAAATGGAGTAAAAACTTCAATTATTAAGGCGTTAACTTCAAGTTTTAAACCATACATTCCAACTGGATCTAATATATTTCTTTCATTATCAACTACAAATTCTTGAGGGATAACATGAAGAATTTGTCTATTTTGATTAATTGAAACAGCACTAGCATTTTCTAATGCTCTGGAAACATCTTCTAAAGAAATTTCACCATCAGCCTTTGAAACCATTGCCACGCCTTTAGTAACTTTCGCAGCAATATGCGGTCCGCTGATGCTTATATAAACATCGTTAAAATCTTCATCTGTTTCCTCTTCTATTTTCTTAACAATCTCTTTAATAACCGAAGAGGCTTCATTAATATCAACAATCATTCCATTTCTTATACCCGCCGAAGGTAATTCCACAAAACCAATAACTTCAACTTCTCCGTCTTTAACACCTTTAGCAATAATAGCTCTAATAAAAGAAGAACCAATATCTAAACCGCATATTGTATCTTTCTTATAAAACATAAAGTAAATAAATTGCACTAAAACTATTGAGTTTTACTTAATTAAATAAGATAAAGTTTTTTCATTAACTTTGTTTCTATTTTATCCATTAAAATAGCATCCTTTTTTATTTTATCATTATAACCTAAAAAATGAAGCAGCCCGTGAATGAAGAGTTTATAAATCATTTGTTTTTCATTTAAACTAAAAATTTTAGCCTTAAGTCGAGCTACTGCTGGACAAATAACTATATCTACTGATAAATCTTTAATAGTGCCGAAGGTTAAAACATCAGTCGCCTTGTTTGTCTTTCTATATTTACTATTAAGTTTTTTAATAAAACTTTCTTTTACAAAAATTAAACCTATGGCTATTTTCTTCTTAATATTAAAATTTACCAAAACATTTTGAATAATTTTTTTAAAAATATTTTTGCCGCTCAATTTTGTACTGGTTAAATTAACAATATTTAATTCTATTTGAGGCATGGGAAAAACTTATTTTTTTTGTTCTAAAAATTCTTTAACAATTCCAGAAACAACATCCCCTGTTGCTCTGCCTTTAACTTCCTTCATCACTTGACTCATAACTTGACCAAACTGCAAAGAACCAATTTCGCCCATTTTAGATGCTATCTTCTGGACAATACTTTTAATTTCTTCTTCTGAAATTTGCTCCGGCAGATATTTTGCCAAAATATCCAATTCGGCCTTTTCGCTATTTGCTAAATCAAGCCTTTTAGCTTTCTCAAATTCAGCTATGGCATCCCTTCTTTTACTACATTCTTTCATTATAACCTCGATTATCTCTTCATCGTTCAAAACACTTTTAGATTCCAATTCTTTAATATCGGAAATTGTTTTTGACAATTTAGTTCTTTTTTCTATTTCCTTATTTTTAATAGAAGCGTTTAGAAACCTTAAAACAGAAACTACAAATTTATCCCCATTTTTCAAGGCGTTTATTAAATCTTTATTAATTCGGTCCTTTAAAGACATATAATTGTTTAATGAAAAAATAAAACTAAATATTTTGCTTCGCCTTAAATTTTTTAATATCCAATATCTCGCCTTTTTTTAGAAGACCAAGTTTCACAAGTTTATTTTTTTCTCTTCTAATTTTTTCTCTAAATAAAGCGGCTTGTAATTTCTGTCTTTTGGTAATTTTCTTAGATTTAAATCTAATTTTTCTTGCTTTTAATAAAATGCCGCTTTCTTGCATCTTCCTGCTAAATCTTCTCAAAAGATTATAATTGTTCTCTCCTGATTGTTTTTTTATTTCAATCATATTTTATAATTAATACTTAAATTATTTTTTATATTTTTGCCCGACTTTTTACCCAAATGACTACTAATAAATTAAAAATTAAATTGATAAAAAAATGGCTTAAAACTCTTGTCCTTTTGGCCCTAATTTTTGACCCCCTAAAATATGAAAATGAATATGTTTAACAAGTTGACCAGCATCAGAACCACAATTAGCAATTAAACGATAACCGCTTGATTCAATACCTAAAAGCCGTGCAATTTCTACTGATTTTAAAACAATATGTCCCATTAAGTCCTTCTTATCCTCCGTTAAATCGTTTAAGGTGGCAATATGCTCAATCGGCACGATTAAAACATGAACTTTGGCTCTTGGATTTATATCTTTAAAAGATACTATTTTATCATCTTTATAAACAAGTTCGGCTGATATTTCATTATTAATAATTTTACAAAAAATACAAGACATAAAATTTATTTTTTAAAATTTAGTGTAATTAGTGTAAAAAGTATTTTATAAAAATCTTATTTTTAAATATCTCGTTCTATTATTTATCTAATTTTCTTCTTTTTATTTCATGAATTAAATCATCAATTTTTATAATTTCCTGGCTACCTGACTGCATCTCTCTTAAAATAACTTCATTAGACAGTGCCTCTTTTTGACCAATAATTAATAAATGTTTTGCTTCCAATTTTTGCGCGTGTTTTATTTGCGACTTTATACTATTTCTGTTAAACCCTTCGCCGACAACAATACCCGCTTCTTTTAAATCCTCAAATAATTTCAATCCTTTTATTTTTGCCAAAGGACCAAGCTGAACAATAAATAAATTTCTTCTCTTTTTTTCAAATTTTCTAAAAAAATTATTAATTATTTCAGGGTCTATAAAATTAATTATATCTTCTAAAATCATTGAAAATGAAACTACTGGTATAGTTTGTTTAACGAAAGATTTAAATATTCTATCCATTCTTTGTCCTTTACCAATTCTTATTTCTTTCTCTCCGTCTCCCAAACCATCAATATAAATTTCAAATAAATTTTTATCGCAAAAACTATAATCGGCAATTAAATTATGATTAAATCGATAAGAAATCTTAAACTCATCAAAAAATTCTAGAAGCTCTTTTAATTCATTACGACAATTCTCGCATAAATGATCAACAAATTGAGGCGCTGAATCTATAATTTTTCTACATTTACTTACCTCACATCTTGAAATCAAAAGAGCATTAACTTTAGCTAGTGCCCGACAAGATGAACATAATTTTTTAACCAAACGACTATAATAATGAGATAGGATATTTTTATAAGGAGGACGACAATCGGGACAACCAGCGGAATTCACATCAACTATAATGCTTTTAAATCCTAATTTCTTAATGAAGGAATTAAAAAATAAAATCAACTGCATATCTAAAGTTGTCCCGCTACCACCTATTATCGCTCCTCCAATTTGTCTAAATGCAGTAATTTTTGAATTAAAATTTTTGAAAATTTGGCCTAACCAATAAATTTTCAATGGCTGCGGCAATTCAAACATTTTCTTTTCATTATAAGTTCTAATTATACCAAAAATATTGTCGTTATTTAAAACAAAACGAGAACCGTTTCTATCTTTAAAAATTACTAAATTATGTTCAACTTCGCTATCGCCAGGTTGAAAACTTTCTAAAATCCACTCTGCCGATTCAATTGGCAAAACTTTCATCTTTTGAAAAGAATAATCGGAAGCTGTTTCATTTAATGTTTTATCAAAAAATTCCCATTCCTTAATGTATTCTAGAGGAGAAAAATTAGCTAAACCGCTTATTAGAATGTCTATCTTTGACCGACGAGGCATAGTAATAAAAATCAAAACTCATTGTAATAAATCAAAAAATTAAAATCCAAAAAATAAAATGCAAAAGGACTTTTAAATTTTTCAAGCTATTTTAAATAAAATTCAAATCAAATTATAACAAATCAAATAAAAGGCGAAACTACTAAAGAATCAAAAAGAAAAATTAGGAGCATGAATAAGACCAACTTGAGTTAGTGGCCAGCTACGAATAACAACACGACCAATAATATATTGTCTTTTAAGTGGTCCCCATGCCCTTGAATCATAACTAGCAGTCCGATTATCGCCTAAAACAAAATATTCTTCTTCGCCCAATTTAACACTAATATTTCCTGGAGTTTTAACATTAAAATCTAAATAGTCTACCTCATTTAATTTTTGATGATTCACAAAAACATGACCTTCTTTTATTTCAATTAACTCATTTGGCAAGCCAATAATTCTTTTTATATAATATTGAGATTTGTCATAGGGAAATTTAAAAACCACAACATCGCCCCTCTGCGGAGGATTAAATCTGTAGCTTAATTCATCAACAATTAAATAATTACCATCTTGAAAATTCGGCATCATTGATTCGCCTTTCACGGAAAATGGCTGAATTAGAAAATACCTAATTGGCACAACTATCGCTAAAGATACCAAAACAACTTTGACTACCTCGAAAAAAAGTTTTAGACCTTGCCTAAACATAGAATTAAAAAATTAAAATTTATTTGCTTAAAAGACTTTATTTAAACATTAAAAATAATACCATATTTTTTAAAAAAATGCAAATTTTCTAAGCTGTTTACAATAATAAACAATAATAAATTTTTCTTGAAGTTTGCTAAATATTTTTAATCTTCTGCTATTTTTTCAACTTCAAACTATTTCAAACTATTTTTGGTAAATTTTAAATAAAATTAAAATTTTAAATGAGTATCTTTTTAATTATCAAAAAATATATTATTATAAAATAATCATAATTATATTTATTTAATAATTCTATGAAAAATAAATTTATAACCATAGGCTCTGTTATTCTTTTGTTTTTGATTGCTCTTTACCCTTCTTTCCAACAAAAAAATCCTTCTATTCTTCAAAAGGAAAACTCTATTTTCCAAAAGAAAAATAAAGAAAAAGAAATAGTTCAAAAAACAAAAGAGAGCCAAGGTCTCACCAAAACAAAAGAAATAATAAAACCAATATTTTCCCCAAATAAAATTGTTTATCAAAAAAAGGAAAAAAGCGCTGGAATCATAAAAAATTTAGGCATAATTGCTCCCTATTTACTCAGCAAAATTTTAAATAATGAACCAATTAATTTTCTTATTTTAGGCATGAGCGGCCCCGGATATATTGCCGGTAATTTAACCGATACAATACTTGTAGCTCATATTAATCCAAAAGAAAACAAATCATATCTAATATCAATACCGCGAGATCTTTATGTAAAAGTTCCTAACCAAAATTATTATACCAAAATCAATGCTCTCTATAACTTAAATGGAAATAAAATAAATTTAATCCAGCAAAAAATTGAAGAAATTACCGGATTAAAAATAAATCATTATATTACAGTTGACTTAACAGCTGTAGAAAAAATTATAGATAGCTTAGGAGGGATAAAAGTAGACGTTCAAAACAGCATCTATGATCCTTTATTTCCAAGCAAAAACAATGGTTATGAAACTTTCTCACTATCTGAAGGCTGGCAAATACTCGACGGTAAAACTGCAGTAAAATATATCAGGACACGACATACGCCATATGGCGACTATGATAGAATGAAGCGTCAACAACAAATTTTAGATTCTATTAAGGCAAAAATGGCTTCTTTAAGCCTGATTTGGGATTTCAAAAAATACTATTCAATATTTGAAACTATCCAAAAACATATTAATTCTGATTTAAGTTTCTTCCAATTTATGGAATTAGCTAATTTAACAAAACGTATTTCTTCCACTGAAACAACAAAAATAGTTCTAGATGCCATTGGACAAAATAGTTTATTAAAAGAACAATTATTCCAAACAGCGCAAGGGCCAATGTTTGTTCTAATCCCCAAGAAAGGAATTGAAAATTATGAAGATATCCAAAAATTTTTAAAACAAAATCTACAAATCAGAAATTAAATTACAAATTTAGAAAATAAAAACAAGTTAAAAATTTTTTAAAAAGTTTAAAGTATGAACAAGCATTCATTTCTGGTAATAGGACTTGGCAATCCCGAAGAAAAATATAATATGACACGACATAATATCGGCTTTGAGGCGTTAAAATACCTAGCGGAAAAATTTAAGGTTGGAAATTTTAAATTATCGAAAAGACTATTTGCTAAAGTTTGCAATTTTTGTAAAGAAACCAAAAAAATTATAATGGCTTTACCTCAAACTTATATGAATAATAGCGGCCAAGCCGTTTTAGCACTTAAAAAATATTATAAAATATCTTCCGAAAATATTATCATCATTCATGACGATATAGATATAGAATTTGGAAAAATAAAAATCAGCAAAAATCGCGGCTCGGCAGGTCACAAAGGAGTAGAATCAATTATTAATGCATTAGGAAATAGAAATTTCATTCGGATTAGAATAGGTATCAAACCTCTCAATAAAGATAAAAAAATGATTGACACAAAAAAATTTGTATTAAAAAAATTTAGTGCCGAAGAACAAAAAAACTTGCCGAAAATTTTTGAAAGAATTGAACAAAAATTAAACACTTTATTGTTGAACTTAAAACTAAATTAAAGATGTTAAAATTTCGCAACCTCTTGCCGTCACCGCTACCGTCGCTTCAAAATGAGCCGAAAGACTATTATCAGCTGTTTTATAACCAAAACCATCCGTAAATTTAATAACTCGCGAATTGCCAACTGAGACCATAGGTTCTATAGCTAAAACCATTCCTGGCTTCAATACTGGTCCTGTTTTTTCCATGCCAAAGTTTAAAATTTCCGGTTCTTCATGAACTTTATAACCGACGCCATGACCAACTAATTCCTTAATCACATAAAATCCTCGTTTAACAACATAATTTTCTATAGCACTACCAATATCGCCTAAATGGCCACCTGGTATAATTTTTGTTATAGCAACTTCTAAAGCTTCTTTGGTTGTCTTTATTAAATTCTCGGCTATTTTGGAAATTTTACCCACGCCAACAGTAAAAGCAGCATCAACGCATAAATCTCTAGAGCCTTTTTCAGAATACCACAATCCTAAATCTAAACTAATAATGTCTCCTTCTTTTAAAATAACTGTAGTGTTTGGCAATTGATGAACAATAACTTCATTTAAACTAGCGCATAAAACCGCAGGGTAGGGCCTATTCGAATCGGAAGATTTATAACCCTTAAAAGAAGGTTTACAGCCATATTCTGTGATTAATCTTTCTGCCAATGTGTCTAAATGCCCAGTTGAAATTCCGGGCTTTATCTCTAATTTTAACTTCCTTAAAATTTCTGATAAAATATTTCCAGCTTTTTTTAGTTTTCTTATTTCTTCCTCAGATTTTATTGTTATCACAAATTTCAACTTGCCCTTCTACTTTAGGATATAAATAAATCCATTTAAATAAAAGGTTAAATTTAAATTAAAGATATTTACTTATGTCCTGTTGAACTTTTTTAATAGATTGATTTCCTTTTATTTTTATAATTCTATAATTATTTTTAATAAAAAAATTTATTACTGGTTCAGTACGATTCTTATACTCTTTTAATCTTTTTTTAATAACTTTTAAATTATCTAATTCTCTTTTAATAAGATTGCCTCCGCATTTAGGACATTTCTTATATTTTTTAAAACGGGGAACAGGATATCTACAAATAGAACAAATTTTTCTACCTAAATTTCTTTTTATTGATTCTTGGCTTTTAACTTCTAGTAAAAAAATTTTAATATTGTCTTTTGAAAAAATTTTTTCAAATTGCGGCATTTCTCCTTGAGCTTCATATAAAGTTCGTGGCGAGCCAGAAAAGACAATCTTTTTTATGCCTCTTCTTAGCAATCTTTTAACTTCTTTTAAAATAATTTCACAAACTACTTTAGGCTCTAAAAGTTTGCCGGCAAAAAATTGTTTTCGAAGTTTTTTGGCAAAACTACTTTGACTTTTACTCCTTACGATTTTTTCCAATAATTTTGACGTTTCTAAATGATAATAATCCTCTTTTGCCAAAAGCTCTGCCTGAGTCCCTTTACCAGATCCCGGTGGCCCAATAATTATTACTAATTTTTTTAATCTCTCGTTCATAAAATAAATTTTTGTTATTAATATTTTTTTATTATATTTAAAACGAACAAAAATGTAAAATTGCTTATTTAATTATAGTTGCTAATTAATTTGGAAAAGATTCAGTAAATGAAAGTAATAAGCCCCGAAAAATGATAAATCAAAATTCAAAATACAAAATCCAAAAAACTATTTTTCAATTATTTTTAATTTCTAATTTTCAAAGAAGGATAACTCAAAACGCAAATATTAAATTTAACTCAAAACTCCAAGCGCCAAGCGCAAGGCTACAGCTTAAAAGTTAAAAGTTTGCATTTAAAAATAGAAAATAAGATGTCGTCTAAGAGTGTTAAAAGAG
>JBBIUM010000019.1:0-11931 GCA_037440245.1 Candidatus Yanofskyibacteriota bacterium
CAAGACCCAAGATTAAAATTTCATAGTGAATTTTTTAAAAAATTGAAAGATGAAAAAGAAAAAAAAGAAACCATAAGAGCGAAAATAAAAAAATTTGTTAAAGAAGTGATAAAAGAAGAGTCAGTTATGGAAGGCAAGAATTTTCTAATAGAGAACGAAAATTTATTATCGACTATAGAAGAAAATTTTGAGGTACCAAGAGAAATTCTTGTTGCTATTTTAAGAGTGGAAACTAATTTTGGAAAAAATAAAGGCAATTATTATGTATTTAACGCCTTGTCTTCCAGAGCTTATGGACAATATCAAAAGATTTATAAAAGTAGAACAAATTGGAAAAATGAACTAGAGGTTTTTATAAAAATCTGCAAGGAAAATAACATCGGGATTTTTGATTATAAAGGTTCCAGGGCGGGTTGTTTCGGTATTGTCCAGTTTTTGCCTTCTAGTTATGTCAATTTTGCAGTTGATCAAGATGGAAATGGAAGGATTGATTTGTTTAATATAGAAGACGGATTAAGTAGTGCAGCTAATTATTTAAGGAAAAATGGTTGGCAGGGAAAGAATTTCGATAAGAAAAATAAATTAATTTTATACAGATATAATAAAGCCTGGTGGTATGTAGATTTACTGATTCGATACGCTGAACTGATAAAAAATTAAAAATTGAATTATAAAGGATGTTTCCAGAGAGCATCAATATCAATTAGAAACCTTAAACCCTTTTTATAAAAGGGGTTTTATATTAATTCTCAGTTTTAACCAGAAATTAAATAAGTTTAAATTTTTATCTCTTTTTTGATTATTAAAATAACAAGAGAATATATTTGCTTCCGGAGTTAGCTTATTTGAATTTTATTGATTGCGTGGTAAACAATGGTAGTATATAATGATGGTATGGTTCCATTAAAGAAAAAACAGAATAAAGTTTTTGTGGCTTTGTCAGGCGGAGTAGATAGCTCTGTGGCTGCGGCATTGTTAAAAAATAGGGGCTATGATGTTTTTGGGGTTTTTATGAAGAATTGGTCAGAAGAAGATAGCTCTTGTTGTTCGGTTAAAAGAGATATATTAGACGCTTGTCGGGTTGCTCAAAAGCTTAATATTCCTTTTCAGATTTTTGATTTTGAAAAGGATTACAGAAGAGAAATTTTAAGATATATAATTGAAGGTTATAAAAAGGGCTTTACGCCAAATCCCGATGTTTTGTGCAATAAAAAAATTAAATTTGGTTTATTTTTGAAAAAAGCGTTAGAAATGGGCGCAAATTATATTGCCACGGGCCATTATGTCAGATTGTTAGTTGGAAATAAAAAGTCGCCAATTAAAAAATATAAAATATATCAAGCAAAGGATAAAAATAAGGACCAAAGTTATTTTTTATGGACCTTAAATCAAGAGCAATTAAAATATTGTTTGTTTCCGCTCGGCAATTACCTTAAAAAACAAGTTAGGGCTTTGGCAAAAAAATTTAATTTGCCGACAGCCGAAAAGAAAGATAGTCAAGGGTTGTGTTTTGTGGGCAATGTGAAGATGAGAGATTTCTTAAAAAAATGGTTGCCGGAAAAACAAGGAAATATTTTGAATACAAAAGGAGAAATTATTGGTAAACATTATGGCGCCTGGTTTTATACTATTGGTCAAAGGCAGGGATTAAATATTTCTTGTAAAGAAAGAGGTCCTTATTTTGTTGTTGATAAAGATATTAAGAAAAATATTCTAATTGTTGCAAAAGAAGGCGAGAAAGAACTTTTTAAAGATAATATAAAAGTTTCAGATATTAACTGGATAACCGGCAAAATGCCAAAAATGCCTTTAAGGTGTTTTGTTAAAATAAGATATCGTCAACCTTTTCAACAAGCAATTATAAACGAATTTAATGATGGAGATTCAAATCTTGTAGTTGATTTTAATAGCACTCAAAAAGGCGTTGCTGCCGGACAATCAGCGGTATTTTATAGGAGAAACGGAGAAATGTTGGGAGGGGGGATTATTGTTTGAATTTAAAAATGCTTTTTTATTTTTGTAGTGTTGATTAGATAGTCTCTTGGAAGGATGAGTATTTTGCTTGGTAGCTCTTTGATTGAGTATCTTTTATTTACAGTAAAATAATATTATTATACCAGATAAATATTTGAATTATTGACAAACTAAAGAAAATTTGACAAAATAAAAAAGTTGTTCTTTAGAAATAAATTACCCCCTTGTAAGTCCTCACCGTAAGGGAGGCAAAGGAAAAAAAGGAGGAAAAATGGCCGTAACAGTGGCTATAATTCTTATTTTTTTTGTTTTTTATAATTTATTGAGTTATGCCAAGGAGGAAGAGAATTCAGATGATGACAAGATAAATTAAAAAAGCGGATTCGTCCGCTTGTTTTCTTTTTTACTTTTTGATATTATAAAAATTTATAAAATTCAAGAACACTTTATAGTATAAATAGTATAGTTTATATAACTATGACAACAGATGAGATTCGTCAAAAATTTTTAGAGTTTTTTGAGCGGAATGGTCATAAAGTTGTGCCGTCTTCTTCGCTTATGCCCGATGACCCTTCCGTGCTTTTTACTACAGCAGGAATGCAGCAGTTTAAACCCTATTATACCGGAGCGGCGGATCCTATTAAAGATTTTGGTTCAAAAAATATCGCATCTTGTCAAAAGTGTGTTAGAACTTCTGATATTGATTCAGTAGGTGATGAGAGTCATTTGACATTTTTTGAAATGTTGGGAAATTTTTCATTTGGTGGCTATGGTAAAAAGGAAGCAATCCAGCTTGGTTATGATTTTATTGTTAAAGAATTAGGATTAGAAATAAGTAGTGTGTCTATTTTTAAGGGAGATAGCGAGACGCCAGCTGATGAGGAATCAGAAAAAATCTGGCAGGAAATTGGTATGAAAAGGATTATAAAAGGTAAAAGAGAGGATAATTTTTGGGGTCCCACTGGTAATGAGGGGCCGTGCGGGCCAACAACTGAAATTTATATTAAAAACATCGACGGTAAAGAAATTGAAATTTGGAATATAGTATTTAACGAGTATTATAAAGATTGCAATGGCAGGTATAAAAAAATTCCGCTCGGCATTGATACTGGTATGGGCCTTGAACGTTTAGTCATGATTTTACAAAAAAAGACAAGTGTTTATGGAATTGATATTTTCGAACGCTTAATGGGTTATTTAAAAGAGAAAACGTATAACGCCAACGAGAGAATAATTAGGATTATTGCCGACCATTTAAGAGCAGCGGTTTTTATGATTGCCGATGGCTTTTTGCCATCAAATACTGAGGCTGGTTATGTTTTGCGCAGAATTTTGAGAAGAGTTATAGGGCAAGTAAAGCTAATTGGATTATCTGATAAATTTTTTATTGATTGCGTTAAAATAATAGGCGATATTTATCAATCGGTTTATCCAGAAATAAAAAGAAATGAGGCGGAAATAATAACAGTAATTAATAATGAAAGTGAGAAATTTGGTAGGGCTTTAGAGGCCGGCATCAAAGAATTTAAAAAAGAGGATTTAAAAAATGTAACTGGCGAGAAAGCTTTCTATTATTACCAAACTTTTGGTTTGCCTATTGATATTATTAAAGATTTAGCCAGCGGCAATGTTGATGAAAAAGGTTTTATTGAGGAATTTAAAAAACATCAAGAAATTTCACGCGCTGGCGCGGAAAAGAAATTCGGCGGGCATGGTTTGGCGCTTGATACTGGCGAAATTAAAGCTCTTAATGAAGAAGAAATTAAACAAGTTACTAAATATCATACCGCGACTCATTTGCTTCACGCAGCTTTAAGAAAGGTTTTGGGCGATAAAAATATAAGTCAACGGGGTTCTGATATTACTGCCGAACGTTTGCGTTTTGATTTTTCGTTTCCTAGAAAATTAACCGAGGAGGAAAAGAAAAAAATTGAGGATTTAGTCAATGAAATGATTAAAATGAATCTTTCTGTCAAAAAAGAAGAAATGCCATATGAAGAGGCGATTAAATCCGGCGCTTTGGCGTTTTTCAAAGGAAAGTACCCCTCAATTGTTAGTGTTTACACTATTTATAATCCAGAAAATAATGAGGTTTTTTCTAAAGAAATTTGCGGTGGTCCTCATGTTAATGAAACTGGCGAAATTGGACAGATAAAGATATTGAAAGAGGAATCGAGTTCTGCTGGGGTTAGGAGAATCAAAGCAGCATAGAAAGTTCTAAATCATTTAGCCAATAGATAAACCTGAGATTTACCCTATGTAGCCGACGAGTGAATATCAATATTGACAAAGTATTAGTTTATTTTAAAATAGAATTAAAATTAAAAATATTCTCTTTAAAAATAAAAATGAGGAGGTGAGAAAAATGTCACTAGATTTAAAAGAAGATATAATATTAGTAGGGATTTCTTTCTTTTTAATGTTAATATTTACAGCAGGAGTGATAACAATCAATGCATGGGAAGATAAGGCAGGCACAGATTACGAAATAAAAAAAGTTGAGCTCAATTGGAAAGACGGAATAGAAGGGGTTGTAAATCAATTAAAGAGCGAGATTACTAATATTCAAAAAGAAGGGATAATAGTTAATATTATCCCAGAAGTTAAGGGACAATATTTATCTCAATTTCTATTTTCAAGGACAGAGGAATTAATTATAATAACATCTCGAAAAGGTAAAAACGAAAGAAAATTTGATAATATTGCCTATTTTAATAGAGTTGAAGATATCCTACAAAAATTAGATCCCTCAAAAATAATTATCGTTCCTCTAGTTGATCAATGTGGCGTGCTCCAAATTTTTCCATACGGATGTACTAAATATTTTATTATTTTATGGTGATTTGGGTTAGAGAAGATAAAAAAATAAAGAGAGATAAATCTCTCTTTTTTATTTTTATAAATTATTGCTTAATCAAAAAAGTGTTGTTGTAAAAATTTGACTTTAGTGCCCAGGGAGGGATTTGAACCCTCACGCCCTTGCGGGCACAGCCCCTCAAACTGTTGCGTATGCCAGTTCCGCCACCTGGGCTTTTTAGTTTTTGGTAATTTTTATTCTTCTTCTTTTAGTCTTGATTCTTTCTTGCTTTTCTTTCTGAGATAATATAATTTTGCTCTTCGCGCTTTGCTCTTTTTTACGACTTCAATTTTTATAACATTTGGCGAATGAACCGGAATAATTTTTTCTACCCCAATACCTTCAGAAACTTTTCTAACAGTAATAGAGGAGTTAATATTTTTTAAGCCATGTTTTATTGCTATAACTACTCCCTCAAAAATTTGAATTCTTTCTTTTTCGCCTTCTTTTATTTTTTGATGAATTCTAACTGTATAGCCGGGTTTTATTTCAGGTAATTCTTTTTTAATATATTTATTTGTCACTAAATTTAGTTTATCCATAAATTTTAGCGCTTATTAAATTATTAAACCAATCGTTTTTTAATTACTGATTTATTTATTAGTGAACCTAAGCTAATAATTTTTAATTTAATCACTTTAAAATTCTTTAACATCTTATCAAATTTTTGATTATAAATCAAGAGAAGTATCAAAATTAGCGGTTAAAAGAAATTAAAATTATTGGAAGAATAAAGAATTGTTAAAAGGTACTAGAATCATAAAGAACTGTTGAAAAGAAATATCAAAGTAAATTTTTTATCAACACTTATCTCATGAGCGTGAGATAAGTGTTGATAAAAGAAATTGGAAAAGAGATATAGTTTTACCAAGTTGTTTAGAGATTAAACAGCAATAACTCTTTCTTTTGCAAGCTATAATGATTATAACCACAGAAAATTTAAAGTCTTGCAAAATCGTGTTCCTTATGAGAAAATAAAAGAATAGTATAAGAAAGCCAAAATTATTCATTTAGCATCCTATTAGAGATGAGAATACTAAAGGAGTGGGTATAACTAATTTTGGGAAAGAAGGTGGTGAAACTTAACAGTTATTTAGATAGAGGTGAGTCCCGTTGGAATTTCATTAAGTCACTACGGGATAGAATGAAAGGTCGACCCTCTATCACATACCATATAACATATAGTAATAAAGAAACCAAATTGCCAATCTTATGACTTGGAATTGGAAACTATTTTTGCCAATTGGTATTGTTGTAGTCATCCTAGTTGTTGTTTTGTTTGTTTGGCTTGAGACAAAGGTTCCGCAAATTGCCGTAGAGAAAACACCAAGCCCACTTGCCGAAAAATTAGAAGTATTACCACCGGCAACTGGGAATGTTAACGATGCGGTTAATGCAATCCTTATTGCGGTAGATAATGAGTTGCCAATCTTAGATGACTACGATAATGATGCTTTTTTGGTTACAGTCGATAGTCAAGAGGTTAGCGATTTTGGTCAAGCTTATGATGAGACTGCATTCTAAAAAAATAATTTCTTTTTTTCTCGGTGCGATAATGGCAGCAAATATGATTTTGCCAACTGTAGCGTTAGCGCAACGTGAAACTCCGTCTCAAAAAGGATTTTGCGCTCGTTTTTCGGAATTGACTTCTAAACTTGACCAACGTATCGCTGATCGTCAAGCTAAACTTGAAGAGAAAAGGTTAGAGCGTAAAGCTAATCTTGAAAAGAAGAGAAATGAGCGATTAGCTAAGTTGGCTGAACGTCGTCAAAAAAGGCAAGAAAATTTTGCCGAGCATATCGCTAAGTTGGAAGAGCGGGCAACTACTGAGGCTCAAAAGCAAGCAGTAGCAACTTTTAAAGCAGCAGTAGATTCCGCTATTGCGGCTTATAAAGCAGCAGTTGATGCAGCAATACAGGCGTTTATGGACGGGGTAGATGCAGCAATTACTAAAAGAAAATCTGAAGTTGATGCAGCGCTGAACGCTTTTAAGAGCGCAAAACAGGCAGCAGTGGATAAAGCTAAAGCGGCTTGCGCAAATGGCGTTGACCCAAAAACTGTTCGTGAGACTTTTCGAGCTGATATGAAAGCAGCGCAAGAAAAATTTAAGAGTGACAGACAGGCTATTGAGAAATTGCGGACCTTGCTTCAATCATTAATTGCTGCCCGTAAAGAAGCAATTAGCAAAGCTCATGAGGATTTTAAAGCAGCGATGGAGAAGGCGCGTACTGACCTTAAAGCTGCTTTTGGCGTCACAGAATAAATTTCTTGCTTTCGTAATTTTTTATAGCGTGAGGCATTCATTAAAGAATGGCTAAATTTTTTAATTGAAAAGCGCTAAATCCGGCAATATTAAATTTCGCGCTTTCTTTTTTTCTTAGAACGCTTTGGTTTTATTAGCTTTGGGCTTTAAAATAATCTGGTTTTAATAGCAATGTTTAGAAATTGAAAATTGAAAATAAGTTTTAAGGTTTTAGGTTGTAGTTTTGATTTTTAAGCTTGAGTTTTATTTATTTTGGTTTTAATAAAATGTTTAGCCTTTTATTACCATGACTTAGCTGACTTAGCTAGCATAATTTGGATTTATATGTTAATTAGGAGCTACCAGTTTATAAAGTTCATCTTCCAATTTAAAAAAATCTTGAATTCTTTTATTACGCGGTCGAGATAATGTATTTGTTACAATTTTTTCTATCTTTCCTGGCCGGGGCGTAAGCACTGCTATTCTATCTGCTAATTCCAGAGCTTCGTCAATAAGATGAGTTACCATAATAATTGTTTGATGTTGCTCTTTCCAGATAGACAAAAATTCTTGACGAAGGTTTTGGGCAGTAAAAGAATCGAGTTCTGAAAAAGGTTCGTCCATAAAAATAATTTTTGGATTAGTAGCAATTGCTCGAGCAATGCCAACGCGTTGTTTCATCCCGCCAGACAATTCCTTGGGATAAGAATTGCTAAAATGTTTCAAGTTAAACCTTTTAAGTTCTCTTTCTGTTCGCTCTTTTATTTTATTATCTGGCAAATGGCGCGCTCGGAGATTAAAAGCAATATTTTCAAAAACAGTAAGCCAAGGGAAAAGCGCAAAATGTTGAAATACAAAACTAAAATCTGTTGGTTTAATGTCATTTCCGTATTCAACCTTCCCTTCGTATTTTGTTTCCAATCCACTCATAATTCTTAGAAGCGTTGATTTTCCAGAACCAGAAGGTCCCAGAATAACAAAAAATTCTCCAGCGACTATTTCTAAATTAATATTTTTAAGTACGACCAGTTGTTCTTTGTGGTTTTGCTGAAAAGTTTTTGAAACATTTTTTAGGGTGAGGATAGCGCTCATATTACTTAAAGTTTTTATTCCTCCATTAAACGATGACTTCGTTCAAGTAAAGGAAGCCAAAGTAATTTATTGATGCTAAATATAAACAAGAGAAGGCCAATTATGCCGAAAATAGTTATAAAGGAGTCGTGGGAATAAGAAGAAAAGAAACTGCCAAGACCGGTTTTTATATTTACAATTATTTCTGTAGCTACCAGCGCCTCCCATCCTTCGCCAAGACCAATAATTGAACCAGTAATAAGTCCTGGTAAACTAACTGGCCAAAGAAAGCGACGAATATAATCAAGGCTTGAAAGTTTGGCAATTGCAGCAACTTCTTCCCAATCTTTACGCATAAGCTTTAAAGAACTGATAAGCGAGAAAAAAATTGGCCAAATTATTGTAAGTACTAAAAATATAACAATAGTTGTTGTCGATTGTCCCCATAAATAAACCGCAAGTGGTAAAGCGGCAAAAGTTGGAAAACTTTGCAAAACATCAAAAATTGGAAGCGCGATTAAAGCTCGACGCCCCCGATAAAATAAAATTGCGCAAATCCAAGCTAATAGCGTGGCAATAAGATATGCCAATGAAAGTCTTAAAAAAGAAATAAAAAGACTGGCAAATAATTGCGCTGTGCTAATTTTGGCATATTGAGAAAAAAATAAAAGAAAAACAAAGGGGATAAAAATTATTCCAATGGTTATGAAAATATGAAGTCGCGAAAGATAAATAATATTTCTACGTTTTATAGTCATATCTTTATCCATCTAGCTAGGCAAATTAAACTGTGGAATAAATTCTATTAATCCACTCCTTAATTTTAATATTTTTAATGAATATTGAAAAGTACTTGTCAAGGATTTAATCCTTGAGATTTTTTTAAATGTTTTTGATTTGAGGTCTTCATTGATTTTAGATCTAATGGAGTTAAAGTTAAATATGTATTTAACGTTATGTAAGAAATATTAAAATTAACAGTTTAAAAAGAAATTAAAATTATTGGAAGAATAAAAAATTGTTAAAAGGTACTAGAATCATAAAGAACTGTTGAAAAGAAATATCAAAGTAAATTTTTTATCAACACTTATCTCATGAGCGTGAGATAAGTGTTGATAAAAGAAATTGGAAAAGAGATATAGTTTTACCAAGTTGTTTAGAGAATTAAGCAGCAACAACTATTTCTTTTGCAAGCTATAATGATTATAATTACCACAAAAAATTTAAAGTCGTGTAGAACCAACTAATTATGAGAAAATAATAATTGAATGATCTAAGAAAGCCGGAGTTATTCATTTATCATTATTAATCTCAATTAATTTATAATTCTAACATAATTTTAACGAGAAAGAAAGTATGATTAATTTTTAAGAAGAATGTGGTGAGATTTAAAATAATTACGAACAGAATATAAAATTTAAAATCTAAACTAAATAAAATTTAAAACTTAAGAATCTAAAAAACTAATTCTCAATTTTCAATTTCTAATTTTCATTAAATCTTCAACTTCGATAGAAAGTTTGCCAAGCAGTATTAATGGAAGCGTTATTAAAGGAGATCGAGAAGATAGAAAATCGCTATCCAAGAAGAATTTTCTAGCTTCTAACACGGAAAATGATTAAATTTCAAACGATGAAAATCAAAGCTCAAAGGCCAAAGATTTTGGTTCAAAGTCTCATTTAGATTTTCTCTTTTTTAGGTAGATTTGCATTTTTGGAATTTTATGTTAAAATTTAAAATTAATAAAAATTTATATACATAATTTATGATGAATAAACTAATTAAAAATTTCTTAATAGTTATTTTAATTTTTATCATTTTGGGCGGTATTTTTGCCGTAAGTTCTTCGCATTTTGAAGATGTTCGAAAAGTTTCTTTTAGCACATTAATTTCACAGATTAACGAAGATAAAGTAGAAAAAATTATTGTTGAAGAGAATAATCTTAAAATATTTCTCAAAGATGGCGGTAAGGAAAAAACTATAAAAGAATCAGAGTCTTCTTTAACTGAAACTTTAATTAACTATGGTGTTGATAAAGAAAAAATCAAAAACTTAAATATAGAAATTAAAGGAGCTTCGGGCTGGCAATTTTGGTTGAGTATTCTAATTCCGTCGCTTCTACCTTTTATATTTATAATACTTTTCTTTTGGCTCTTAACAAGACAGGCGCAAAGCGGCGCTATGCAGGCTTTTACTTTTACAAAATCAGGCGCCAGAATGATAAGTCCTCAAGATAAGAAAAACAAAACAACATTTGCCGATGTTGCTGGTTTGAAAGAAGCAAAAGAAGAATTAAAAGAAGTGGTGGATTTTTTAAAAAACCCAAAAAAATTTATTCAAATTGGAGCGAAAATTCCGAGAGGTGTTTTACTTATGGGTCCTTCTGGCACCGGGAAGACCTTATTAGCCAGAGCAGTTGCTGGCGAAGCCAATGTGCCTTTTTTCCATATCTCTGCCTCTGAATTCGTTGAAATGTTTGTTGGTGTTGGCGCTTCAAGAATTAGAGACCTTTTTAAAGATGCCAAAAAGAATGCGCCTTCAATAGTTTTTATAGATGAAATAGACGCCGTTGGCAGACATAGAGGTGCTGGTCTTGGCGGTGGCCATGATGAGCGAGAACAAACATTAAATCAATTACTTGTTGAAATGGATGGTTTTGATAATGAGACAGGAGTTATTGTAATAGCGGCAACTAATAGGCCTGATATTTTAGATCCGGCATTGCTTAGGCCAGGAAGATTTGATAGAAGAATCGTGTTGGACGAACCTGATATTAAAGATAGAGAAGAAATTTTAAAAATTCATACCAAAAATAAACCTTTAGCAAAAGATGTCAATTTAAGAGAAATAGCGGAAAGAACACCAGGATTTTCCGGCGCTGATATTTATAATTTAGCAAATGAATCAGCAATTTTAGCCGCAAGGAGAGAGAAAAAAGAAATAACTCAGGAAGAGTTACTAGAATCAATAGAAAAAGTAATGTTAGGACCTGAAAGAAAAAGCAGAATTTTGTCGGAGAGAGAAAAGAAGATAGCGGCTTATCATGAAGCAGGGCACGCGCTTGTTACTTCTTCCTTGCCCGGTTCTGACATAGTAAGAAAAATATCTATTATTTCAAGAGGTATGGCAGCAGGTTATACCTTGAAGCTTCCTAGCGAAGAAAAACATTTTAAATCAAAAAAAGAATTTGAGAATGAATTGGCAATTAGCCTTGGTGGTTATGCCGCTGAAAAATTAATTTTTAATCAAATAACTACTGGCGCAACCAATGATTTAGAAAATGCCACAGAGTTAGCCAGAAGAATGGTTACTCGATTTGGCATGTCGTCTCTTGGTCCTTTAACCTTTGGTAAAACCGAAGAACTTATATTTTTAGGAAAAGAAATAGCGCAAGAGAAAAATTATTCAGAAGAAACTGCTTCAAAAATAGATAAAGAAATTTCAAAATTTATCAATCAGGCGTTAAAAACAGCAGAAAGAGTTTTAAAAGAAAAAAGAAATTTACTTGAAAAAATTGCCAATATATTGATAGAAAAGGAAACTATAGAAAAAGAAGAATATGAAAAGATTATTAAAGAATCATAAATAATTATCTTTAGTATTAATCTGATGCAAGAAAGAATTTTTATTTTAAAAGATTTTATTTCAAAAATGAAATTGGAAGCTTAAAATTTTAAAAAAAGTTTTAAAAAAACTGTTTTAAAAACTATAGGGGCGTATAGCTCAGCGGTTAGAGCACAGGTCTTATAAACCTGGGGTCGATGGTTCAAATCCATCTACGCCCAC
>JBBIUM010000020.1:0-3453 GCA_037440245.1 Candidatus Yanofskyibacteriota bacterium
AATCAGTAGAGGGCGTAAGTTGTTATTGGTCTGAAGGTACTTATTTTAGCGGTGAAGAATGTATGGTAGACACCATTACAATTCTCGTGAATGAGAAAGGAGACATAATGCCATGTTGGGCCAGAGAGGGTTTGGCTGTCGGCAATATTCGGAACTTATCTTTAAAAGATTTGTGGTATAATCCATATCTTGTTCAGTTACGCAGGGAACATAGAAAAATTATTGAGTTGGTCAAAAGGGGAGAAATGGCGCCGAGAGAATGCCCGGGTAGGTGCTATGCTAAAGAAATTTTAAAAAAGAAAGGCGTTGATATCTCAAATTCTGATCCTATGATTAAGGATTGGCTTAGAAAAGAAAATGATTACCTTAAGAAAAATATCAGAAAAGGAGCTTTTGTATTGGATGTCGGTTGCGGATTTGGGAGGAATATAGGAGTAATAGCGAAAACAGCGAAAAAAATTGTTGGCATTGATAATAATAAACCGCTATGCAATCAAATCATAAGAAAATTATCAAAATTTAAAAATGTAGAATTTTTCTGCGAAGATGCCAAAAAGATGCATTTTCCGAATAATACTTTTGATTATGTAATTTGTATGGGTAATACCTTTGGGGATTTTGCAAAAAGCAAGTTGAAAATTCTGAAAGAAATGAAAAGGATTGCTAAAAGAGGTGGCAGAATTATTATCAGTGTTTATTCTGAAAGAGCGTTGAATATAAGGAAAAAAGAATATGAAAGAATTGGAATAAAGATTTTGAAAATCACTGATGGAATAATTTACACAGATAATCATTTAATTTTGGAGCAGTTCAACAAAGAGAAGCTTCAGAAAATTTTTAATTCAGCGAAATTGAAAGTTAAGATTATAAAACTAAATCCGATTTCCTATCTCTGCGAAGCAATTGTTGAATAGGCGGCGCGCCAACTCTGTTGGCACGAAATTCGGCGGCGACGAAAAAGCGAGGGCGGGCAGAAATTCCTGGTGGATGTCCACTCTCCAACCCCATTCCTTTTTGCCTGCCCGAGCGTTCAGTTTGGCGCGCGCCTGTCCGCCGAAGCCTCGGCGCAGGCGGGAAGTGCGCCGTCAGTTCCGTTCAAGAATGTTCGGATTTCGTCAAACAAACGCACCAGAATCCAACTTTCTTTATTATTTGGCGGCCGGGCGTAAAGCCGGTCAACGACTTATGGCTCATTAGGCGTAGCTTGGAAAACTTCAAGGTTTAGAACCTCTGGAGTTTCTTAATCACGTTCATTGTAAATATACTGGTATTAGAGGCTTCGTCGGCCTCTATTATTAAATACAAGTATCTGATCCAAGAAAAGGCTAAAAAGAAGGTTGAGATTGTTGACTTTTTTGAAAAATATGGTCTTGAAAACAATGAAAGAAGATACGGTGGTCTCAATTGTTTAACCCCAGTTCAGAAATTGTTAAAATGAGAAGAGATAAATCCTAAATCAATCCTAAATCCTAAATCCGAAATCCTAAATTCTAAACAATATTAAAATTCAAATATTTAAAGTTTGCGCTTTGAGTTTTGAGTTTTAATGTATCCTAGGCAAAATTTGCCAAATCTTTAGCGGAGTGATAAAATTAAAATAAAACCTTTTTTAAAAAACACTTTTTCAGTAAAATTCTAAAAATCAAAAACCCTCAACTGGCAATAATCAAAGTCGATCAGTTGATGAAGAATGAAAAAAATAACTAATTTTCTATCTAACCATTTCGTTACCGAATCGTTACCGAAGTGGTTGGAGAGTACAGTTAAATTAAAATATGGACCAAAAAGGATTTTCAGGTGTGTTAGTTATTATCATTGTCTTGGTCGCAATTGGAGTTGGCGTTGTTGGTTATTTTGTCTTGTCACCTAGACAAGAATCTGCGCCAAAAATTACAAATACCCCAGTTCCTAACAATTCTCCAAACATAAAACCAACTACTTCTGTAATTGGAAGACCATCACTTTCAGCGGATAAAAAGGATATAGTCGCTGGCGATAAGATTCTACTTTCCATTGATAATGACGCAATTTTTAATTGGTTCAAAACCAAAAGCCAGTTATGCGATCCCTACAACATAACAACAACAGTAAATAGAAAGTCATTTTGTGAAAACAAAACTTTCTTTAGAAAGTTAACTCGATTTTCATCAATAGTTGTTTCTCCTGATAAAATGAAAATTGGTTTTACAATAGAAAGCGATGAAGTATCTCCTGACAAGGTTGTTGGTATCTTCTTACGTTCCACTAATAAAGTTAATTTACTCACTAACTATTATCTCGGAAACGAATTTATTAGCTTTTCTCCCAGCGGTAAATATTTTGTATATCGAGGTTATTGTTGGGAAGGATTATGCGGTCTTTTCATAAGAGAAACAGAAACACTCGCAGAAAAAGTTAGTTTGAATAATCCCGAATCTATAGATTTGAGAGTTCTAGACGCTAAATTTATAAGGTGGCTTTCGGACAATGAAATTGAATATAAATTAGGCACAGAATTAAAACAAGCGTCATTCTAATTCTAAATTAAATTTTAGAAACCATAACAAACTTTAGTATTAGTAAATAATTTAACAAGCTTCCTGCGCTATTTGTTGCTTAGATGACTTTAAGATAAATTTGATTCCGAAATTATAAATTATTATCAATAAAAATATGGGACTATTTTGGTAGAAATGACGGTGTTACTGAAGTTGTTGAACTGCTGATGGTGTTTAATTTACTTGGAAAATTGCCCATCTTTGAAAATTGCTAATAATTTTTCTAAAAATGTTTGCATTTTGGCAAGATTTTTGATTTTAATTTTTTAGATTAAAAGTTGTTTAGGTTTTATTTTTTAAATTTATGTTTGAAGAAGATTTTTTAAAACAATCATGGCAAAGGATTGTCGAAAATAAACAAGATCTTCCTGTTTATGATATTTTTTATCTTGAAAGTTTAATAAAAAATCTAAAGTTAGAGGAAAAAGATAGAAAAATATTAAATTATTTTTTGGAAGATTTAAAAAATAAAAGCATTGAATATTTTGAACTTTTAAGCAAAATAAGCGAGCAAAGAGAATTAACGGTTGAAGAAAGAACTACTTATGATTTTTATCGGAGAACTAAACATCAAGTTATAATAGATGATATTAATAAAATAATAGAGATAATAAGCCATTATGATAAAAATTCCGCCAATATTTTAGGAAGCTTATTTAAAACCAGAGATAAAGTTGAAATTTGGGTTTTTGAAACGGGTAAGAAGTTAAAAGAATTAAAAGATAATCTTTTGAAATCACAAAACTATTAGAAAATTTATTATAAAAAATTTTAATTATAGAATTTCTATAAAATTAAGTAAGCTACTAATAATTAAAGAAATAAATTATTTATCCCTTGATATTTTCTCTTAAATTTGTTTAAATAAATCTCTTGCAACTTTAAAAAATAATAAAAAAGAATAAAAAGAAAGAGG
>JBBIUM010000020.1:3463-11880 GCA_037440245.1 Candidatus Yanofskyibacteriota bacterium
ACAATGTTTATCAAGAAAGACAATAAAGATAGTGAGTTTCAGGCTGTTGTTTTCATTTCTCCATTAACTATTCTTCCTGGGGCTCGAAGAAAAGTAGTGATAGGTCCTTCTTCTCTTCAAATACTCAATCGCTCCTTTAGTATATTAAAAGGGTTGCCTGAAATAAAAAATGCTGTTGTTGTGATAAGGAAAAAAGACGGTTCTTTAAGTAATATTGGGGTTTATTGCGACATTTCAATTGAAAGACAGCACGGTTATGGTGATAAAGTGAATAGTCTTCTAGTCTTAAGTGGTATTTATCGAGTTAGAATTATAAATTGCTCGAATCCTCAATTAGGCCAAATAGTAACTGTTGAAAAAATAAATGAGATAAAAAAAATAGAAGATGATTTTAGCGCCAAATTAATTTTAGATGATTTATTAAGAGAGCTAAAAATACTTCTTTTGCGTTTTTATTCATTATCTTTACTATCGGCAACAATTCAATCTCAAAAACCAACTCAGAAGAATTCGAAAGAGATGATTGATAGAGTGCTTCAAGAATTAGAAGTAATTAAAGAAGCCCAGGATTTTAATGAATTAGAGAGGAAAATAATTTATCCTTTATTTTTAATGTTTGATTATTTTGATGAGGAAGAGAGATTACAAATTTTAGAGGAGTTAAATCCTGTGGTCCGGGGAAAAAAAGAAAAATTAATTATTATAGAAAAGATTGTGTTAAGAGAAAATATTTATTTTAATTTAATTTCTCCTCTTCAAGAAAATGCTCAGCGTAAAGATGTTTTAAAAAAACTGGAACAGAAATATCAAAGATTAAAAAATGATATTCCACCCGAAGCTCAGAAAGTAATAGAAGATGATTTCGAGAAATTAAAAAGATTGAGAGAAGATGCTTCTTCATCAGAAGCCAGTAAAATTTATGAACACCTTATTTTCTTATTAGAGTTGCCATGGAATTCAAAGACGCAGGATAGCCAAGATTTTAAAGAAGTTAGAAAAATTTTAGAAGAAGATCATTATGGTCTTCAAAATATAAAGAAGAGGATTCTGGAATTTATTGCTGTAATGAAATTAAAGGCTGAGGCAAAAGGTTCTATATTGTGTTTTATTGGTCCTCCTGGCGTAGGAAAAACTTCTCTTGGTAAATCTATTGCTCGGGCGTTGGGTAGGAAATATATAAGAATTTCTCTGGGTGGTATTAATGATGAGGCGGAAATTAGGGGACATCGTTTAACCTATATTGGGGCAAAACCAGGAAGAGTTTTAGAGGAATTAAGAAGAGCAGGGGTGAATAATCCTGTCTTTATGATTGATGAAATTGATAAAATAGGAAATGTTTCTGGAGCTCAAGGCAACGCGGCTGCTGCGCTCTTAGAAGTTTTGGATCCAGAACAAAATTTTTCTTTCAAAGACAATTACGCAGATTGTATTTTTGATCTTTCAAAAGTTTTTTTCATTTGCACCGGTAATTTACTGGAGAAGATTCCCGATCCTTTACGAGATAGAATGGAAATTATTAATTTACCAGGGTATCTCGAAGACGAAAAGATAAAAATTGCAAGAAACTTTTTAATTCCTAAACAGTTAAAAGAAAATGGATTGGAAGATAAGGTTGAAGTGGTTTTTACTGATAAAATCATTTCATTGATAATTAATGGGTACACGGATGAAGCTGGAGTCAGAGAGTTGGAAAGAAAAATTGCAGCTATTATGAGAAATGTGGCAACAAGTTACGTAGAAGATTTGGATTTAGGAAAAGAGCATAAAGGGAGAAAGAAGGTTATTGTCAATGAGGAGTTTATTAGGGCAGTGTTGGGATTACCTAAAATTTTTGAGAAGGTGAGAAGAACTGATATTGGCGAGGCAATAGGTTTGGCTCGGGCAGAAAATGGCGGTTGTATTTCATTTATTGAGGCGGCGATGTTTCCTAGTGATAAACAAGAAAATAAAATTATTAAAACAGGAAATTTGGGAGAAATTTTTCAAGAAGCCGTAGTTGTCTCTTTATCATTGTTGAAAAGTAGATTTCATCGAGACGAGATTAATAAAAATATTTTTCATGTTCATGCTCCACAAGGAGCGGTTCCGAAAGAAGGTCCTTCAGCTGGCGTGACAATTTTTTGCGCTTTATACTCCTTGATTTTTAAAAAAAGGGTCAGGGAGGGAGTGACTATGACAGGAGAGATTGATTTAAAAGGAAATATATCAGCGGTGGGCGGGATAAAAGAAAAGATAGTCGCCGGCATAAGAGCCGGTGCGAAAGAAATAATTTTACCGAAAGAGAATGAAGGCGATATAGAAGAAGTGGATAAGGAAATTATAAAAGGGGTACAGATACACCTTGTTAGCAATATTGAAGAGTTGATAAAAATTACTTTTTCATAATTTTCATAAAAATTAAAAATCGGGTTCAGTTAGTGGACGTTTAAATCTGGACCCGTTTAATTTTATTATTTCTATCTGTCAAGCGTTTAAGTAGGTAACTGAAAATGGTTCTTACGTGTCAAGCAATTTAATTATCTAAGCGAAAAATGACTTCTAGTTGAGCAATATATTTTCTAACCGAAATTGGTTTTAATTTCTTTTAAGGTTCGACCTTGTATAATGCAATAAGCACTTTTACAATTAAATTGCAGAACCAATATCCTTTCGGTTAGATTTTAGAATGTTGAATACGTCTTATTGAATTATAATGATTTTTTAGGTATAATAAATAATAAAATTTATATGGCAGGTTATGATATATTAAAAATAAAACAAGATTTTTATAAAGAGGCGGAAACCGTCAAATCACCGACGGATATTTTTAATTTGCGCGTAAAATATTTAGGGAGAAAAGGAGGTATTTTAACCAAAATTTTAAGGTCATTAAAAGATTTAAGCGATGAGGAAAAAAGAAAAATAGGGCCAGAGGCAAATGCTTTTAAAAAAGAAGCAGAATTATTTTTGGATAATAAAGAAAAAGAGCTTAAAGAAAAAGTTCTAAACAAAAATTCTTTTATAGACGTCAGTCGTCCTGGAAAAAAAATCAATGTTGGCCATTTGCATCCGTTAACTAAAGTTTATTTTGAAATTGGGAAAATTTTTTCTTCCATGGGTTTTGAAATTGTAGAAGGACCAGAAATTGAAACAGAATGGTATAATTTTGATGCTTTAAATATTCCATCTGACCACCCAGCAAGAGATATGTGGGATACAATTTGGCTGAAAACAGAAAATAAAGAATCAGAGTTTAAAAGCCAAAATTTGCTCTTAAGGACACATACCAGTCCAGTTCAAATTAGGTACATGGAAAATCATAGGCCGCCAATAAAAATTATTTCTCCTGGGAAAGTTTATCGTCATGAAGCAACCGATGCTTCTCATGATTTTGAATTCAACCAACTTGAAGGTCTTCTAATCGATAAAAATATCTCTGTAGCTAATTTTAAATATGTTATTGAAGAATTTTTTAAGAGATTTTTCAGGCAAATTTTGGAAATACGATTTCGGCCAAGTTATTTTCCTTTTGTTGAACCAGGATTTGAAATTGATTTGAATTTGAATGGAAAATGGTTAGAAATGATGGGCGCTGGCATGGTCCACCCCCAGGTTCTAGAAAATGCTGGATTAAATTCTTCAATATGGCAAGGTTTTGCTTTTGGGATGGGCATTGAAAGATTGGCAATGATTAAATATAAAATTCCTGATATTAGATTATTCAGAGCCGGAGATTTAAGATTTATTAGACAGTTTTGATTTTAATAAAGTTAAAGTCCTTTATTTTTGATTTATTAGTTTGTGGATTTTGGGAAAAATTTTTTAAAAATTACTTACCTATGCAGTTTTCCTACAATTGGTTAAAAGAATTAACAGGCATTAAAAAAACGCCAGAGGAATTGGCAGAACTTTTAACTTTTCATTCTTTTGAGGTTGAAGAGATTAAACCTTCATTTATTATTTCAGACAAAATTATTATTGGTCAAGTTAAAGAAATTAAGAAACATCCTAATGCTGATAAATTGCAATATGTTAAGGTTGATGTTGGCAAAGAAATTTTAAATATTGTTTGTGGCGCTTCTAATTATAAAATCGGGGATAAAGTGCCTGTTGCTTTGATTGGCGCAGTAGTTTCAGGAAATGAGATAAAAAAAGTTGAAATTAGGGGTTTGGCCTCAGAAGGAATGATGTGTTCCGAAAAAGAACTTGGTTTAGGAGAAGACCATAGCGGCATTATGATTTTGCCAAAAAATTATAAGGTAGGCCAGAAATTAAAAGAATATTTTAAAACTGACTACTTTTTAAACATTGCCATTTTACCTAATCGTCAACACGATTGTTTGTCTTATTGGGGTTTGGCAAAAGAGATTTTGTCGATATTGGGTAAAAATCAAAAAAAGAAATTTGAAACTAAATTTAAGATAGATTCTAAATCGAGTATTAAGGACAAACTAAATGTAAAAATTGAAAATAATATAATTTGTCCGCGATATATGGCTGCTTATCTTGAGGATGTGAAAATCGCGCCATCTCCTCTTTGGTTAAAGAATAAAATTATTGCCTGTGGTTTAAAACCAATAAATAATGTTGTTGATGTCACTAATTATGTCTTATTTGAATTAGGTCAGCCACTTCATGCTTTTGACTTTGATAAAATTTCAGCAATAGAAAATAACAAAGCAACTATCAAAACTTTAAGTCGGATAAATATTCAAAATATAAAAAACATCAATATTAGGTCGGCTAAAAGCGGCGAAAAGATTAAGGCGCTTGATAATAATGAATATGAATTAGATGATGGCGATATTGTTATTGCCGATAGCGAGAAGATAATTGCTTTAGGCGGCATAATAGGCGCTATTAATTCAGAAATAGACGAGCAGACAAAAAGAATTGTTTTAGAGTCCGCCAATTTTAATTATAGAAATATTAGAAATACGGCTAAAAGGACAGGATTGGCTACCGAGGCGGCTATTCGTTTTGGGGCGGATTTAGATCCGAACTTGGCGGAATTAGGTTTAAAAAGAGCAATATATTTACTTCAAAAATTAGCGGGAGCCAGAGTAGCAAAAGAAATCATTGATATTTATCCATTAAAAAATAAACCAAGAAAAATTAATTTTGATTTTCAGCGCGCCAAATCCGTTTTAGGGATTGAAATATCAAAAAAAGAAATAATTAGAATTTTAAATAACCTTGATTTTAAAACCGTTAAAAATAAAAATAATTCAATAATTGTTGAGGTTCCAACAATACGAAAAGATTTAATCCTTTTTGCTGATTTAGTTGAAGAAGTTGGTAGAATTTACGGTTATGAAAAGATAAAAGCCCAAGCACCATTGGGATATTTTGAAGCACCACGGGAAAATGAAGATTTTAATTTTGAATTTTTAATAAAGAATTTATTTATTCAGGCGGGTTATTCAGAAATTCAAAATTATGCTTTTGTTTCAGGCAAGGATTTGGATATTTTCGGTTTTAAAAAAGAATTTTGTCTTGAAACAATTAATCCAGTTTCAGCTGAATACGCATTTTTGCGGCCAAGTTTGGAAATAAATTTGTTAAAATCATTAAAGCAGAATTTAAAAAATTACAGCCAAATTAGAATTTTTGAAATTGGAAAATCATTTGATAAAGAATTTAATGAAAAAAAAGAAATTTGTGTTATGATTGCTGGGAAAAATTTAGCTGATAAAAATGAAGATTTTTATGAGCTAAAAGGCGTGGCTGAATTTTTATTAGATCGCCTGGGATTAAACGATTTTAAATTTATAGAAAAAGAAAACTATACAACAATTGAGTCTTCTAATGAGGAATTAGGAAAAATTAAGCCAATTAATTTATCAATTTTAGAAGAATATAAAATAAGCTACAGAGTTTTTGTTTTAGAATTATATTATGATAAATTAAAAAAAACGATTATTTATGATAGGGAATATAAAGAATTGCCAAAATATCCGGCAATTGAAAGAGATATTTCTGTTTTAGCCAGTTTCACTACAACCACAGATAAGATTCAAAATATTATTGAAATATCGGGCGGAGATTTGTTAGAAGACAGCGATTTAATTGATGTTTATGAAACTAAAGGGAATGGTGAGGAAGTTAGTTTTACTTTTCATTTAATTTTTAGAGCTAATGATAGGACTTTAACGAGTAAGGAGGTTGATAATTTAATTGATAAAATAAGACAAAATTTAAAAAGCGCCGGCTATGAAATAAAATAATTGTGATTATGACTAAAAAAGATGGATTAAAAAATAATAGCAATTACACCGCTAAAGACATTTATGTTTTAGAAGGTTTAGAACCAGTGCGTAAAAGACCAGGAATGTATATTGGTTCTACTGGTATTGACGGGCTCCATCATTTGATTTGGGAAGTTGTTGATAATTCAATTGATGAAGCGATGTCAGGATACGCCGATAAAATTGAAGTGGCTCTTTTGCCTCATAATCGAGTGCGGGTGACGGATAATGGCCGTGGCATTCCAGTTGAAAAACATGCCCAAACCAAAAAATCCGCCTTGGAAACAGTGATGTGTACCCTTCACGCCGGCGGTAAATTTGGAGGCGAAAGTTATAAAGTTGCCGGCGGTTTGCATGGCGTTGGTGTTTCGGTTGTCAATGCTCTTTCAATTTATTTGAGAGCTGATGTTTGCCGTGATGGTTATTTATGGAGCCAGGAATATAGCAGAGGCAAGCCAAAATCGGCTGTTAAGAAAATTGGTAAATGTAATGCTACTGGTACGAGCGTTACTTTTGAGCCAGATCCAGAAATATTTAAAGAAATTAAATTTGATTTAAAAAGAATTTTGGACCATTTGCGTCAGCAGGCTTATTTAACTAAAAGCGTTGAAATCACGGTAAGAGACGAAAGGTCGGAAAATATTTTAGAGCATTCATATTATACTTTTTATTTTGACAGCGGAATTGTTTCTTATATTAAATTCTTAAATCGTCATGACAAACCAAAACATCAAAATATTTTTTATACTAGTAAAGAAATAAATAATATTTTAGTTGAAATAGCCTTGCAATATACCGAAGATACGCAATGTACTGAAATTGGATTTGCAAATAATATTCATACTCCGGAAGGAGGAATGCATTTAACGGGTTTTAGAACAGCTTTGACGCGCGCTATTAATGAGTACGCCAGAGAGAATGATTATTTTAAAAAAGAAGGAGAAAATTTAACTGGCGATGATGTGAGAGAAGGTTTAACGGCGGTCATTTCAGTAAAAATTAAAGAGCCTCAGTTTGAAGGTCAAACCAAGGCTAAATTGGGAAATCCGGAAGCAAGAACAGCAGTTGAGGCAGTTATGTTTGAATCATTTAAAGAATTTTTAGTTCGTTATCCAAATGACGCTAAGGCAATTTTAGAGAAAGCAATTCTTACTCAGAAAGCAAGATTGGCTGCTAAGGCTGCTAAAGAAACAGTGATTAGAAAAGGTGTTTTAGAAGGATTGTCTTTGCCAGGAAAGTTGGCTGACTGTTCCAGTCGCGATCCTGAGGAATCGGAATTATTTATCGTGGAAGGCGATAGCGCCGGTGGTTCAGCTAAACAGGGTCGTAATCGCTATTTTCAGGCCATACTTCCTTTGCGCGGTAAAATTTTAAATATTGAGAAAGCCAATTTAGATAAAGCGTTGGCTTCTAAAGAAATTAAATCTCTAATAATTGCTTTAGGAACGGCAATTGCCGACCAATTTGATATTTCAAAATTAAGATATCATCGTATTATGATTATGGCTGATGCGGATTCGGATGGTAATCACATCAAAACATTACTTCTGACATTATTTTATAGATATTTTAAAGCGATTATAGAACAGGGTTATTTATACGTTGCCTTGCCGCCGCTTTATAGAATTCAAAAAGGTAAAGAAATTTATTACGCTTATAGCGATAGTGAAAAAGATAAAATTATTGAAAAACTTAAGTCAGAAAAAGAAGGAAGTATTTCTATTCAAAGATATAAGGGTCTCGGCGAGATGAATCCTGAGCAATTATGGGAGACAACAATGAATCCAGTAAATAGAATTGTTAAACGAATTACTATTGAAGATGCTGAAGAGGCTGATAAAATTTTTGATGTTCTGATGGGCAGCGAAGTTTTGCCGCGAAAAAATTTTATTCAAGCCTATGCCAGAGAAGCAAAAAATTTAGATATTTAATTAATTTTTTCAATTTTTCAATGTCAATTATTTCAGGACTTCAAATATATGGCAAAAACTAAACATAAGATAAAAATTAAAGTTGATAAGGAAAAATGTATTGGCTGCGGCACTTGCGCTCTTATAGCGCCGGAAATTTTTGAACTAGGCGAGGATAATAAAGCGCATGTCAAAGTTGATGCTAAAATTGATAAAAAATTAGCCAACCAAGCAGCAGAATCTTGTCCTGTTGAAGCGATTATAATAGAGATAGAAGAAG
>JBBIUM010000021.1:0-11157 GCA_037440245.1 Candidatus Yanofskyibacteriota bacterium
ATCTAAGGTTAGTTAATAATCATAATAATAAAAAATCTATTAATCGACCATTAGCCAGCGGTCAGATTCGAACTGACGACCCACTGTTTACAAAACAGTTGCTCTACCAACTGAGCTACGCTGGCTTAGCTTTGTATCATAGTTTCCCCGTTAGAAATTATATTTTTCTAATGGAATTTCCCCGTTAGAAATATAGAAATTCTTTCTAATGGGGTTCACCGTTAGAATATATATCTTTCTAACGGGGTTTCCTAGTAAGATATACGCCATAGCCATATCAAAAGATAATAAATCGCTTTTGCTTTAGTTTCAAATCAGATAGCTTTTAAGTCAAATAGTTCTTTTTCTAAAATTTTTTAAAGAAAAAAATTAATCGTTTAAGACTTTATCAACTTTACCCAACCACATTTTTGCCTCAATACAATTAGGATTTATCTTTAAGGCTTCCTCCAAAGATGCTTTAGCATCTTCAAAATTTTTTAAACGAAAGTAAACGATGCCAAGTTTTAAATAAAGCAAATAATCTTTAGGATTGTCTGAAATATTTGAAATTAATTTTTTTTCCTCCGCCAGAAGATCTGCGTTATCTAATATATTTAAATTTTTTTCAAAATCTCTTATTTTATAACGGATAAAAAATGGCGAATTCAAAAAAGATATTTTTTGAGATAAAGATTGCAACTTTCTTTTCTCTGAAAATTTTTCAGCCCAACTTGAAAATCTATTTTCAAATTTTAAAGCCAAAATCTTTAATTTTCTAAAAAATTTTTCAAAATGAGTATTCAAAAAAATTTCAATATTTTTAATAAAAGGGCCATATTTATCTTCAACAGGAGATAATTTATAAATCTCCGTCTCGGCAACTTGAGGCATATTAACAATTTTTTTATTGATAAAAATGAAGAGGGTTAAAAAACTTATAATTGCAAGAAATAAATAGAAGAATAACATAAAAGTAATTTAAAAACTAAATCTGAAATCTTACAAAACGTCCGACTATAATATTTTCTCCAAGCCTGGCAATATTCTCATTAAGATATTCCTTAACGGTAACATCTGGATTTTTAACATACTTTTGGTCAAGCAAACAAACCTCGGAATAATAACTTTCTAATTTACCATCAATAATTTTTTTTATAATATCAACTGGTTTATTGGAATCTCTAAACTCCTCACTATAGATTCTTTTTTGGCTTTCAATAACTTCCTGAGGAATATCGTCTCTTGAAACATATAAAGGATTCATTGCTGCAATTTGTAAAGCAATATTGTGCGCTAATTCTTGAAATTGTTCATTTCTAGCAACAAAATCAGTTTCGCAACCTAACTCCACCATAACGCCAATTTTTTTATTAGAATGAACATAAGTTTCTACAATACCTTCTTTAATCTGTCGGCCTGATTTTTTAATCGCGATTTCTTTACTTATAGTTTTAAGAATTTCTCTAGCTTTTTCTATGTCGCCACCGGCTTTCTCCACGGCTTTCTTGCAATCACTAAAAGACGCTTGGGTTTCTTCTCTTAATTGTTTAATTACATCAAGCATAACAAATGAAAATGATTATTTTAATAATAAACTGCCACTGCTAAAGAAGTTTATAGTTTTTTCTTAATCTCTTCTATGAGATAATTAATTAAAAATTCTACTGATTTTCTCGAATCGGTATTTGCCATAATAAAGTAGTCAGCAAGATGAGGATTGGCATTAGTATTACCCAAAGCCACTACTTTAATGCCGACTTTTTTAGCTTCCCGTAAGGCAGTTGTTTCATGAACTAAATCGCTAATAAAAATAGCTGCGGGCATTTTAGTTAAATTTTTTAGCCCTCCAAATTTAATTCTTAATTTTTCCAGTTCTTTAGCCATTTTTACTCTTTCGCTTTTCGTATACTTATTAAACTCGCCAGCCATAAATTTTTTTTCAAAATCTATAAAATATTTTAGTTGAGCGCTTATAGTTTTAAAATTAGTCAATGTTCCACCCAACCACCTCAAAATAACATAAGGACAATTAAAGGTTTCTGCAAATTTTTTAATTATCTCAGTATGATTAATTTTAGTACCAACAACAAGAATTAAATCTTTGTTTTTCAATAAATTAACAAGAAAATCAATTGTCTGAAGAATCGCGCTTTCTATTTTTTTTATATCTATTATACAAATACCATTTTTAACAGCGGCAATATACGGCTTAGCTTTTGGATGAGAATTAGCTCGTTTACGTCCAATAGCAACACCAGCTTCTATTAAATCCTTTATGAAACTCAATTTTAATCCCCTTTCCTCATTAAATGAAATACTTTCCAAATCTGTTTGAAGAGTTGTAATGTCATCCTTTAATTTTTTTTGTTTTTTATCATCAGTATTTAACATAAAAAATTATACTAACTAAAATCAACCACTAAATGTTTTCACTCTAATAATATAATACTACAGCCAAGTGAAAAATTTAAATGCTTCAAAGTCTATCTCGTAAGAGAAAATAAAAAAATTATTTTTATAAATAATTTTTGAATTAAAAATAAAAATTGCCCTTCTTGATAACGTTTTAGATTATATAAAAAGCACTGAAAAAATCAAGTTTTTTACCCCTCCGCCTCAGGTGGACAAAAGCTACTTGCCTCAGACGGACAGACCCCGCCTGAGGAGGTGAAAAAATTAGAAATTTAAAAATTTTATTTGGATTTAGAATTTTGAGTTTTTATCGCTCAATTTTTAATTTAAATATTTTGCTTTATTTCTATTATGTTCTTCAAGCGTTTTAGAAAAAATAGTTGTTCCATCTTTAGCGGACAAATAATACCAATAATCCGAATCTTGCGGATAAATTGAAGCTTCAATAGTTTTAAGCCCCGGATTAGCTATAGCACCTGGTGGTAATCCTATCTTTAGATAAGTATTATAAGGCGAGCTAATTCCTAAGTCTTTAAGCGATGGCTCATTTATTTTGCAAGCAGAAATATTTTGCAGACATTTGGCATAAATAACCGAAGCATCAACTTGAAGTGCTATTCCAGCATCGAAACGCTTCCATAAAATTCCCGAAACTAATGGCATATCATCTAAATTCCTAATTTCTTTTTCAAGGAGTGACGCCATAATAACAAAATCTTTCAAACTCCGTCGGGAATTATAAATAGCATAGAAAAATTTTGACAAAATTTTGTTTTCAAAATTATCCAAAAATTTTTCAATAATTTCTTTAGCCATTGCTTCTTTAGAAAAGAAATAGGTGTCTGGAAATAAGTAACCCTCTAAATCCGCTGGGCAACCAAAGAATTTAACAGTATCTGAACCACAATCTAAAAATTTATATTTGGCAGCGAACTTTTCAGGTTGTTTTGCTAAAATCAAAAATTGACCATCTCTATCTAATCCTACTTGTTTCAATTTATCAGCAATTTGATAAATATTGTAACCCTCAGGAATAGTAACAACAACTTCATCTTTTACAATACGACCTTCAGTAACTATTTTCATAATTTCATAAGCATTTAAATCTTTCTCAAAAATATAATTTCCTGCCTTAATTTTCTTAGCTTGATCTGTGAACCAAGCATAGACCTCAAAATAAAAACGATTTTTTATTACTTTATGGCTGTAAAGTTCATCGGCGATTCTTTTTAGCCCCCATCCCTTATTAATGCTAATATTAGTCTCATTGTTATTTTTTGAAAGAAAAATAAAATAGAAACCTAATAAATAAAATATTAAAAATGCCATTAGTAAAATTTCAAATAAAAAAACTGCTTTTTTATTCTCAATAAAAGCATTTAAAAAATCTTTAATTTTCTTAAAAACTATTTCCATAACCTCTTTTCTATTTTCTAAAATCCTAAATTATAACTTGTTAAAGAGTTATTAATTTAGTAATCTTCATTTTTTACTAAGGGCACAAAAACAAAACCCGGATATTCTTCTATCTCAAATTTATTATCAGCAACTTTTCTAAATTTAAAAATGCTATGTTCGATAGGCGTTACAATAATGCCTCCGATTTTAAGCTGACTTTTCCAGACAGAGGGAATGGCTTCCAAAAAATTTTTTCCTTTAAATTTTATAGAAGCAGCAGAAATAATTTTGTCAAAAGGAGCCCCCTCTTCCAGCCCCTTACTGCCGTCTTGACAATAAATTTTTACAATGCCTTTGTCTAGAAAACCATATTTATTTATATTAAACTTGCCCAATTCCCAAATTTCCTTAATTCTTTCTACGGCAAAAATCCTGCCTTTATCCCCAACAATTTCCGCCATAAGCGCTGTCTGCCAACCAGAACCAAAACCAACCTCAAAAACCCTATCATTTTTTTTAATCTCCAAGAGTTCCAACATAAAAGCCACGGTGAGAGGCTGAGAAATAGTTTGACCTGAACCAATAGGCAAAGGTATATTTTGATAGGCATCAGCTTCTAAATCTTTAGGAACGAAATTAATTCTATCTATTTTTTTAAACGCCCTGATTATCTGAGGGGTTTTTAAATAGCCACTGTCTACTAATTGTCTTATCAAATCATTGTTAGTCTTGATCATAGAAATACTTTAAATAGAAAAAATTGAGTTTGAGAAAGTTTAATATCTATTATACCAAATTATTATAAAAGAAAATAGAGGTTGTACTACCTCTATTTTTTAGCTTTTTTTGAATTTCTTGTAAGGCTTTTTGAAATTCTAAGAGTAAAAATTCATACCTGGTTCCTTTCAGATTTGATAAATCTTTTAGAGTGATAAGACATACATCAAGCGCTTCTTCGTTTCTGCCTAATACTAAATCAATATAAACTAGGTATTCCTTCAATTCAAAATTCATCGGATACCTTTTTATCAGTTCTATCACCAATTTTCGCGCCTCAACAAATCGCTTTTCAACATAGAGGGACGAAAATAAAAAAAATGCCGTTTCATTATTATCCGAATCATTTAAATATGCCTCGTAGAGCATTTTTATTCCTTTTTCTTTATCTTTAGGAAGATTCCTAAGAAAAATTTTTATTAACCAATTAGTTCTACCGAAGATGAAATTTATGCCTCCTAGATACCCTACTGCCTTCCAATAGTACTTTGAATTTCTATTCATTAAGATAATCTTAAATTCTTCAACTGCTTTCTCCGTCAAATCCTTTGATTTTAACTTTTCTCCTTTTATCCTGTAAGTAAAATTTGTCGCCGCTGCATAGAGCATTCCTAAATAAACCCTCGCTTCGTCATTTTTGATATCCTTCTTTAACTCCTCACCCAACCTTTTACCTTTTTCAAAAATTTCTTCAAATATTTTTTCAGCATTTTCATTCTTGCCATAGGGCTTTCTACTAAAAAAGGGGGTTCTTAATTCTTTTATAGGTGTTAAACCTCGTTTTCCTCCTTCAAGCGAACCTAAAGCATAAATTATATAAGGATATATCTTGATTTCATTGCTATTTAGCTCTAAAGCCCTCATAAAATTATACAACGCCAATTCGTGCTCTGCATTATAAAAATGATAAATTGCCGTGTTATAATACAATTCCCAACTAACTCTCTTTTCATCGCATTTTATATCGCAAATTTTTTTAAATTGTCTTGTTTGTTCATCCTCATCAAAACTAACTTGGCCAAACAAAAACAGAGAAGAGATAATTATTAAAACTGCTAATAAATTTTTAATCATTAATTTCCTCCTTAAAAATTTTAAAGAACGATGATGATATTTTACTAAAAATTTCCTAAAAGTCAAAAAATCTAATATTTCTTGAGAAGCAAAATTTATTTCTTTCAATGAACAGACTTTAAAAAATCAGAATTTTTTACAGCATAAAAATTTTCTAATTACGCCAATTTATTGTTTTAATATAAATAATTTGATATAATTTGTATTAAGATTATGATAGGTTTTATATTTAAAATATTGTTAAGAATTGGATTAAACGCCGGCGCAATTTATTTAGCAACCAACTATATCCCCGGCGTAAATTTTAGTGGCAATTTAAAAGATTATGCTATTTTTGGCTTAGTCGCTTTCTTAGCTAATTCAATTATTAAACCAATTATCAAGCTCATCACAAAACCCTTAATCTGGATAACTTTTGGCCTTTTTTCAATTATTATAAATATGTTTATTCTTTATGGCTTAGATTATTATTTCCCTAACTTGGTAATTAATGGATTAATACCATTATTCTGGGCATCTATTATTTTTGCCATAGCAAATATCATTTAAATTCAAAGTATGGGTAAAAACAAAGAAAAAAAACAACGCGCCGAATGGACTCTTCATCCTGAAACAAAAAATAGCATTATTGGCTTTTTTGTATTAACCGTAACAATCATTCTTCTATTAAGCTTTTGGAATATTGCTGGTTCCTTTGGATTTTATCTCAATCAATTTCTTATAAAAACTTTTGGCTTGGGCAAATGGATTATTCCTCTCGCCTTACTTTTAATCTCTATTTCATTTTTTAGATCATATAAACCAAATATTTACAAAGCGGCGCTTGCCGGAGGAATAGTTTTTTTATTCAGTATTTTAGGCATTCTCCAGATTATCAAAGATAATCAATACTATGCTGGCGGTTATATCGGTTATACTTTAACTCTGCCATTTGAAAAATTTTTAGGTTTTTGGGCAACCGCTGTGATTTTTATAAGCGCCTTTTTTATCTCAATATTTACTATCTTTAATATTTCCGTCAAGCAAATTTATCAAGCTATTATAAATCTGTTTAAAAAGAAAGATGAGGAAATTATCTATGCAGAAGATTTATACAAATCAAATAATAAATCAAAATTTAAATTAGACAAAGTTAGTGATGAAATAAAACCGGAAGAAATTCAAGAAAGGATGGCGCTGGAAGAAAAAAATAAAAAGCCAAAGATAGAAGAAATTTCAATACAATTCAATAAAAATCTTAAAATTCCCTATCAATCGCCACCGCTTGATTTTCTAGAATCTGATAACAATCAATGGTCTGGCGGCGATGTGAAAACCAACGCTAATATTATTAAGAGAGCTTTAGCTAACTTTGGGATTGAAGTAGAAATGGCAGAAATTAATATTGGACCAACAGTAACTCAATACACATTTAGGCCTGCCACTGGCGTTAAATTATCAAAAATAACCGCCCTGCATAATGATTTGGCATTGGCTCTGGCAGCGCATCCTATCAGAATAGAAGCGCCAATACCTGGCCGTTCCTTGGTTGGTATTGAAGTTCCTAACCGTCAGCCAGCTCTTGTTAGACTAAAAAACTTAATTGAAGAAATGTACGAGATGCATTTTAGTCATCATCTTAATTTAGTTTTAGGTAGAGACGCCGCCGGCAATCCGGTTTTTGCTTCCCTGGCAAAAATGCCTCACCTGCTTATTGCCGGAGCCACTGGTACGGGAAAAAGTATTTATATTCACGATCTAATAATAACTCTCATCTACCAATATTCGCCAGAAAATTTAAGATTTATTTTGATTGACCCAAAAAGAGTGGAATTAGCGGTCTATAATGACCTGCCCCACCTTTTAACTCCAGTAATTGTTGATACCGACAAATCAATAAACGCCTTAAGATGGGCCGTGACTGAAATGGAACGCCGTTATAAATTATTCTCAGAAGCAGGATGCCGTGACATAGGATTTTATAATGCCAAATTCAAAGAGGATTCGTTGCCATTTATAATTATAATAATTGATGAATTAGCCGACTTAATGGCAGCGTTTGGCAGAGAGCTTGAAAGCGCAATTGTTAGATTAGCGCAAATGGCAAGAGCTACAGGAATACATTTGGTTATCTCAACCCAAAGACCTTCTGTTGAAGTTATCACTGGTTTGATTAAAGCAAATATCACCTCACGGATAGCTTTTCAAGTAGCGAGTCAAGTAGATTCAAGAACCATACTTGATATGTCTGGCGCTGAAAAACTATTAGGCAATGGCGATATGCTATTTTTAGCCGGCGATGTTTCCAAACCAAAAAGAATTCAGGCTCCTTATATTAGCGACAAAGAAATTAAGAAAATAGTGGAATTTTTCAAAAAACACTATGAGGAACCGGAATTCAATGAAGATATTACAAATATTCAACAACCTCTCCAAAAAAATTTAGATTTTGAAAGCTCAGAAGAAGATCCATTATACGAAGAAGCAAAAGAAGTTGTTATTCAAGCCGGCAAAGCTTCGGCTTCATTACTCCAAAGAAGACTAAGAATTGGCTATGCGCGCGCCGCAAGATTGCTTGATATTATGGAAGCCAAAGGATTAATAGGACCGGCTGATGGCGCTAAACCAAGAGAAGTCTATATAGACAAAAATAATAACAATGAGGATACTTCAGCTGCCAACGAAATAAATTATTGATTGATATTGAATAGCCAAACATAAATAAAGTTAAAAATTAACCTCAAACTTCTTTATTTTAACTCTTTATTTTAAGGAAGTTTTAAAAATTTTAAAAATTAAGTTTAAACCCTGAATTTAATTTATGACCTTCAATTTCAGTCCAATTAAAACAGAAACCCTGGGTGAATTTTTAAAATTAGAACGCGAAATAAGAGGATTAACACAGGAAGAGCTGGCAAAAAAAATAGGTATTAATAAGAAATATATTGCCATCTTAGAGAACAACGACTATCAAAATTTCCCCTCTGATATTTACGTTATTGGCTTTTTAAAACGCTATGCAAAAAATCTGGGGTTAGAAGAAGAAAATCTAATTACTCTTTTTAATAAAGTGAAAAACATTAGCAGTCGCGCCAATATTAAACAAAACAAAACAATCAAAAAAATAAAAATTCCAGTAGCAATAGAACCAAGGATCTTGACTTCAATCTTAATAATACTTATATTCATAATTAGCGCTTCTTATATAGGATACCAAGTGATTTCTCTCAATAAAGCGTCGAATATTATTATAAACAATATCCCTGAAGAATATATAACCCACGAGGAGTCGCTAATACTAAGCGGCAAAGTTAACCCCCCCAACTCAGAATTAAAAATAAATGGCGTTAAAATTGCTGTAAGTGAAAACGGCGACTTCTTACAAATATTTAATTTGAAATTTGGAATAAACAATATAGAAATAACTGCTGCCAATAAATTTGGCAGAACAACAATCAAAAGTATTAAGGTTATTAGAGAAAATAAATAAAAATAAATTTCTATGGCAAAAAAATGTAAATTATGTAAACAAAATATCAAAAATATAGATTATAAAGATACCGAATTGCTCAAAAATTATTTAAACTCGCTTTGCCAAATTATGCCAAAACACCAAACAAAATTATGCGCCAAGCATCAAAGAATGATTGCTAAAGCCATAAAAATTAGCAGAATTAATGGTTTATTGCCGTTTATTCCAAGATAGATAAATTAGTTGTCCATCAACCATTAATATTTTGCTATGAATGAAGCTAATCCATAAATAGGGTATTTCAGCAATTTTAATTTCTAGTCTTCTTTCTTTTCTAGTAATAAATTGTTTTATCCTCTTTTTAAATAAAAAATCCTCTTTTAAAGAGGATTTATTTTTTCAATATTCAAAAAAGTTATTAGCGCTTCATTGCTTTTTCGTCGTCTCTTCACTTTTCAAAAATGTTTCTCTTGCTTTCTTTAAAATATCTTTAAAAACTTGTTTGTTCTCTTTCAAAAATTGACGCGCCGCTTCTAAACCCACCCCTAATTTTTGATTTTCAAAAATCAAAGTATTACCTACTTTTTTTATAAACCCATTTTCTAGTCCTAAATTCAATAACTCTGATTCGCGAGATATGCCTTCGTTATAAATAATATCAAACTCTCCAAACTTAAACGGCGGAGCAACTTTATTTTTAACAACTACTGCTTTAATTCTATTTCCTATAATTTTTTCACCCTGCTTAACTTGAGCTATTCTTTTTACATTAATCCTAACTGAAGCATAAAACTTAAGAGCCATACCTCCTGGCGTTGTCTCTGGATTGCCAAACATAACGCCAATTTTCATTCTGGTCTGATTAATAAAAATTACAATGGTATTTGTTTTAGCAACTACTGCTGTTAGTTTTCTTAATGCTTGCGACATTAAACGCGCCTGCAAACCAATATGGGAATCACCCATCTCCCCTTCTATTTCAACTCTTGGCGTTAAAGCAGCTACTGAATCAACAACTATAACGTCAACAACGCCGCTTCTGACCAAAGATTCAACAATTTCTAACGCCTGTTCACCAGTATCTGGCTGAGAAATTAAAAGATTATCTATATCCACGCCTATTTTTTTAGCATATTCAGGATCAAGAGCATGTTCGGCATCAACAAAAGCCGCCACCCCGCCAGCTCTTTGAGCCTCGGTAATCACATGTAAAGCCAATGTTGTTTTACCAGAACTTTCGTCTCCATATATTTCCACTACTCTTCCTCGCGGCAAACCGCCAACGCCTAAAGCAAAATCTAAAGTTATAGAACCTGTTGGAATAACATCAACATCAACTTTTTTAACTTCGCCAAGCTTCATAATGCTACCCTCCCCAAATCTTCCCTTTAAATCATCTAGAATAGCGCTTAAAGTTTTCTGCTTTTGTTCTATTTTATCTTCTGCTTTATTATCATTTTTAGAAATAGTGATTTTTTTAGTCATAAAATTAATTTAATTTTTAAAGATTTGAAATATAAAAAATAACGAAAAATAAAATATCTTTTTAATCAAAGATTATTTTTAATGAATTTTTAATGCCAAACAATACTTAATTTTAATTATATCAATTATCAATCAAAAACTTCTATAAGCAATATCCTGTGCCAGGATCATATTGTTTTCCCCCTGAACACTTTCCTTCTCATGGCTCATATCTATAACTTCCGCTGCATTGATAATATCCAAATGAGAATATCCAAAAATCATATCCCTTCCAAATGCACCAACTTCCGCCATTGCTCTGACAAGAGCTCTCATTATTATAACCAATTTTAGTACAAAACTGATTTAATGCTGTTTTAACATTATTTTGATTAACAATTTGAATTTTTCTACCCAGCAATCCGCTAACTAATAATCCGGCTAAAAAAATACAATAATTATTAAAATAAACAATTTTTTAGATATAATTAAAATGTACTCTCCAACCACTTAACGAAATGATTAGATGAAAGATTAATTATTTTTTTTAATTCTTCATCAACTGATCGACCTTGATTATTGCCAGTTGAGGGTTTTTG
>JBBIUM010000022.1:0-10492 GCA_037440245.1 Candidatus Yanofskyibacteriota bacterium
ATTTAAAACATAATCCATTTTCCCTGTTTTTTCGCCAACTGCAACTAATTGTCGAACTATAACGGGAAATTGTTCGGGATACTTTTCCAATGACTCGCTGACAGCGCCTCCATTTTTTACTCTTTCTCTTATTTCTTCTAAAATATTTACATAAGTTGTATTGCCAATGATTTTTGAAACAATATCCAATGATTGAATAATTGGAATGCCTGACTGAATGAGCTGGCTTAAATTTTCAGCAAAACGACTCAAATAAACAAATTGAAAAAATTGACCAAAAATTGGAAGTTTAAGCATTATTCTATCGCGATAACGCAAGCCATTAACACCTTGAAAATATCTAAAAATGGCAAAGAGCCCTCCAAAAATTACAAGCAAAATAAGCCACCACCAATTAACCATAAAATCGCTAACAACAATAAGAATTTTAGTTGGTAAAGGAATATCCGCGCCGCTTTCTTTTAAAATTGAAGTTAATTGAGGAATAACATAAATCATCATTAAAAAAGCAACAACAAAAGCGGCTATTATAAGCAAAATAGGATACATCAATGCGCCTTTTATTTTAGAAGAAATCTCATATTGTCTTTCGCTATGGGAAGCAATATATTCTAAAGTTTCAACTAACCTGCCGGAAACTTCAGCTGATTCAATCATTCTCACATAAAGCGGGGAAAAAATATCGGGATGTCCGTCTATGGCCGTAGAAAAAGGAATACCGGCATTAACATCATTAATAACTTTTTCCATTAAATCTTTTAGTTTACCACTTTTTAATTTATCAGTTAAAACTTTCAATGTTTCAACCAAAGGAACGCCAGCGCTAAAGAGAGTGGCAACACTTCTTAAAAAAGTAACAAATTCTTTTTCATTTTTAGAACCAATTTTTATTTCTTTTAATTTTGCAATGATTGATTTATCTTTTCTTTCTAAATTTAAAATTACTAAATTTTTTTGATGCAATACTTCAACAGCCGCTTCTTCGCTACCGGCTTCTACAGTTCCTTTAACAATTTCACCTGACTCGGTTTTAGCAATGTAGTTAAATTCCATAAAAATTCTAAATAAAATTTTAAATCCCGATCTTTATTTTCTTAAACTATCTTTTTCTGCCTTTTTCTTCTTCTTTCAGTAAAGTTTTCAATCCTTCGGGATTTAAAGAATACATTTCAGCATGCTCACGCGTAATTTTACCCTCTTGATATAAATTAACCAAAGATCTATTTAAAGAAATCATGCCTTCTTCCAAACTTGTTTCAATAACCAAATCTATCTGATGAATTTTATTCTCTCTAATTAATGTTCTAACCGCGTAATTAGCAATTAAAATCTCAACAGCCGGCACAAGACCACCACCAATCCTAGGAATCAATCTTTGGGAAATAATACCCAATAATGAACTAGCCAGCTGGGCCCTAATTTGCCCCTGACGTTCAGCTGGGAAACTATCAATAATCCTATCTATAGTCTGCGCAGCGCTATTTGTATGCAAAGTAGAAAATATTAAATGACCTGTCTCTGCGGCAGTCACGGCAGTAGCTATAGTTTCAATATCTCTCATTTCTCCAACCATAACAACATCGGCATCTTGTCTAAATACTGAACGAAGCGCCATAGCAAAACCCTCCGTATCTTGCCCAACCTCTCTTTGTTCTATTACTGATTTTTTTTCTTTGAAAATATATTCAATTGGATCCTCAATAGTGATAATATGGTCATTTCGATTCTCATTTATAATATCAATTAAGGCAGCCAAAGTTGTAGATTTACCATGGCCGATAGGACCAACAACCAAAACAAAACCTTGGCTTGCTTTGCAGAATATTTCTAAATTCTTTGGCAAATTTAACTCTTCAAGAGTTCTAATTTTAAATGGAATATATCTTAACGAAGCCGCCATATTTCCTCTTTGAAAATAAGTATTTACTCTAAATCTTGCTTTATCCTCAAGTTCATAAGCAAAATCTAATTCCTTTCTTTCTAAAAATTTTTGCTGATTTTTTTTATCGGCAAAAAGAGCCAAGACTAAGCCTTCAATACTTTCTTTATTTAAAATACCTTCATTTTCTAAGGGTCTTAATTCTCCGTCTATCCTTAAAATAGGCTTATGACCAATTGTTAAATGAAGGTCTGAAGCATTTGACTTTATTGTTGCATAGAGTAAATCTTTTATTTTAGTGGTATAATCCATAATATTTTAAAAATTAAATTAAAAAATTATTAATTTAGAATTTTAAAAAATTTAATTTAGATATCTGCACTTGTTGTTGCCATTGTGATATCTATCACTTCTCTAAAACTCACCTCGCCTTTAATGGCTTTCAAAAGACCATCTTGCCTTAAAGTAATTTTATGTTGTCTTCTCATTTCGGCCAATAAATTTGTTTCACTCAAATCTGATAAAATTATACTTTCTAATTCTGGAGTCATTTCAACCATTTCAAAAATCGCTATTCTGCCCTTTGTGCCTTTATTACGACATTTGTCACAACCTACTGGTTCAAAAAATTCCATTGCAGCAGGCAAGGGATTTTCTTTCTTTATTTCCTCAGGCAATAGTTTATATTCTTCAAGAATAATTTTTTCTATTGTTTTAGAAACTTTAACTTTCTTCTTGCAATTAGGACATAATCTTTTCACCAATCTTTGCGCGATACCCAAAATGACGGTTGAGGGCAATAAAAATTTTTCAATACCCATATCAATTAATCTAGGAAAAATGCCAATGGCATCATTGGTATGAAGAGTGGAAAGAACTAAATGGCCAGTTAAAGCAGCATGAATCGCTAACTCGGCTGTTTCTTTATCTCTAATTTCGCCAACCATAATAATATCTGGGTCTTGTCTTAAAATACTCCTTAAACCAGAAGCAAAAGAATAACCAATTTCAGGATTAATTTGCGATTGATTTATGCCCTCTATATAATATTCGACTGGATCTTCCAAGCTTATAATATTTACTCCTTCTTTATTCAAATAATGAAGCATGGCATACAATGTTGTTGTTTTCCCAGAACCAGTTGGGCCGGTAATTAAAATCATACCATAAGGCTTTTCTATATTTCTTGACAAAGCATCAAAATTAACGCCATCAATGCCAATTTCTTCAAAAGTTTTAATGCCAACAATGGGATCTAAGATTCTTAAAGCAGCTTTTTCGCCATACGCTGTTGGTAAAGTAGAAACACGAAAATCTATTTTTCTATTCTCAAATTTTATAGAAAATCTCCCATCTTGAGGCTTTCGTGTTTCATCAATTTTCAAGTTTGATAAAATTTTAATTCTGGAAATTATCGTCGGATGAATTTTTAAAGGCAAGGATAAGGTTTTCTGCAAAACCCCGTCAATTCTATACCTTACTCTTAAACTATCTTCCATTGGTTCAATATGAATATCTGAAGCATTGCTTTCAATACCGTGGCGTAAAATTGTAGCCACCATTTTGGTAATAGGCGCCTCTTCAACTAATTCTCGGCCAACTTCTCCTTTGAGGGGAATTAAATCTATTTCTTTCTCTTTTAATTCTTCCTGAACTTTAACCAATAATTCTTCAACTTCTCGACCAAGAGTGCGATATCTTCTTAAAATTTCTTCAAAGTCGTTTTTGGAAATCAAAAAAATTGACGGCTTAAGTTTCTTACTCAAACCAAAAATTTTTAAAGCCTCTTGGGCAACTAAATTATCTGGATTCACCATGGCTATCTCTAAAATTCTTTTTTTCGGGTCAATGCCTATGGGTATCATCTTATATCTGTCAACTATATCAACTGGCATCTCTTTTAAAATTTCATCAGAAATTTCTCTATCCTTTATTGAAAAAATAGGAATTTTTAAAAAATCGGCATAATACTTAATTACATCTTCAGCTTTAAGAAGGTTCTTTTCAATTATTAAATCTTTAATATTAACGCCGGAAGCTTTACTTTCTTTCTCAAGATTAACTATAACATTATCCTCTAAAATTTTATTTTGCTTTAAATAATCAGCAAAAGTTTTTTGACTGAATAACCCCATAAAATATTTTTTAATTTATTTTCTTATTTTCTTAATAGTTCTTTTCTCTAATTTTTGATTTTTTATATTCCAATTATATTTATTATTTATAGATGCCAATATTAACTAATGTGCGTTATGAAGCAATAAGGTTAATAAAATAACCAAGCTCTTATTAAAATTTCTAATTTTAAATTTTAACCACAGTTAACTTGGGTAGTAATCACAACGATTTTAATAATTAAAGGGGTTATCTCTGCCTTTTATACCTATTTTGACTGGCAAATCAGTAAAAAATTTCAAATCAATAAATTTTGGATTCTGAAAAATACTTAAATCTAAATCAACATTGCTCAATTTTTCTTCAAACGAAGTAAATGTATATTTATTTTCTGTTTGGGCAAAAACAAAAAATAAATAAGAAAAGAGTAAAACTATAAAAAGAGATATTAAGATTAATTTTTTCATAGGTTATTCAAAAAATGATTTGCTAATTATAGAAACGTCAAATAAACCATTCTCTCCATAAGAAATATTCATACTTGAAACTTCCAATATTCTTAAACTATTACCAATAAGTTCTAAAAATTTTTCAATACCAGAAAGATTGCCTTCTATCTTAATCTCTAAATTTACTTCTTTTATGCCACTGCTCTTAACTTTATCAGTTTCCTTTTTAGCTATGTTCAAAGATTTTAAAACAACGGCAGAATTGGCGGCAATTGCGTCAATTTGAGCTATTAAATTTTCTTCTTCAGGAGAATTTGGGACGGCCAGATTAATATTTTTCTCGTATTGTTTCGCTTCATTATATCTTAAAATCAATTCAGACAATTTGTTTTGAAGGGCGATTTTTTTAGACAAAACATCATTAAGTTCGATTAATTCATTGGTTAAATTGATTTTTTCTTCCCAGTACGGCTTAATCAGGAAAAAGAAAGAAAGCGCAGCTATTAAAATTGAAATTATAAATAATTTCATGAACTTTTAAAATTTATTTTAAAATTTCTTTGGAAATGTTAAGATTAACAGAAAATTTTATTTCATTTCCCGAATTACTCATCTGACCAAGGCTATAACTTTTAACAACATTGCTATTAGAAAAAATTGCTAGTTGCCTTGAAATATCGGCATAACTTTTTGAAGCAGCTTCTATTGACACCTTTAAATCAGTGCCCGACGCTTCAATTTTAACATTGGAAAATTTAACATTAGCAGCTACTTCAGTTTTTAACCAATCTACAAACTTTTTGAAATATAAATGGTTATTTATTAGATTAGAAAAAAGTTTAATTTTTTGGTCAAGGTTTAAAATAGATGTTTCCAAATTAATATCTCTGGCTGTTTCATAATCATCAATCTGCGCCTTTACTGAAGAAATCTTATTATTAAGAGATTTAATACTTAAAAATAAAAACAAAAAAGAAGCCGCGGCTATAATCAAAACCGCGATACTAAAAATTCTGAAAAATAAAGATAAATTAAAGCCTCTTTTAGATTCTTTAGGCACTAAAAAACCTTTTCCATCTCCTGATTTTGCATCTTGGATAAAATTAACCATATTTATAATTTTATTTTAACATAATCAAAAATTTACGGCAAGAATTTTTGTAATTTTAACTTCAGCCCAAGATAATTTATGTTTATATTTCTTTTATTGCCAAACCAACGGCGTTTATAAAAGAAGGGCCAATTTCTTCAAGCCTTTTTTCCAATTCCGACGGATAAATAATTTTTTTAAAAGGGTTAGCAATAATTGTTTCAATTTTTAAATTTTCTCTGAAATACTCTTTAATGCCAGGCATTAAAGCAGATCCTCCGCCGATAATTATTCTTTCAGGTCTATGATTAAATTTCTGATTATATAAATTTAAAATTCTTTCTGTTTCCCTAATAATAGAGCCAAATAAAGAAAAAATGATATCGGCAATTTCTTTTTCTCCTTCGCCTAAATTCAAACCCCTTTTTTCTTTAAAATCACGGGCTTTTTCCAAACTAACATTCATAATTCTTGTAATCGCCCTATTAATATCGCCACCGGCAAGATTTGTGAAATTATGAATAAATTTAATAACGCCATTGTCCACTATAGAAATGCCTATACTGTACTCGCCAAAATCATAAATTAAAGTACAAATGGTATCGTTGCCAACCAATGAACGAGCGCTGCTAAATGTTTCTATTTCCAAAGATCTTAATTCTAAACCAGCAATTTGAGCAATTTTTTGATATCTCATAACTAATTCTTTTGGAGCAGCCATCAACAAAATTTCTGTTTTATTATCTCTATCGCCAACCAAATACCAATCAACAACAACTTCGTCTAAAGGCACGGGGATATATTTTTTAGCTTCAAAATTTATAGATTTCTCTATCTCTGATTTTGACATTTTAGGCATTTCAATATTAGTTACGAAGCTCGAATAAACAGGAATAGACATCGAAGCCACCCGCGATTTAAAATTTGCCCTATTTAACAAAATTTTAAGACGGTGGGCTAATTCATCAACTGGCAAATCAATTAATAATTTTCCATGGGCATGGCCTTCGACACTTTCACCAACAATGTTAAAAGCGGCATAATTTTTTAAAATATGCCTATTGCCTTCTTTTTCTATTTCAACAATTTTTATAGAATAAGTGCCTATGTCAATTCCTAAAACACTCATAAAAAATTTAATAAATCAAATAATTTAACTTAAACCTACTTTTATTATAACACAAACAAAATTGAAGAGCAAAAATAAAATTTAAAAATCTTATTCTTCTGCTTTTTGCTTAAAAGTTTTATCTAAAAATACTAAACTTTTTAGCCAGCATTTTTTATTAATTTTTTCAAATGCGCCCTCTATTTTTAATAAATAAATTTTATTTTCAATTCCGCGATTATAACCACCAAGTTTCCCATCAGAACGAATAACTCGATGGCATGGTATCAAAGAATTATAATTTTTCTTCAAGATATTTCCTACTGCCCGATAAGCTTTTGGTTTACCCGCTTTTTCTGCTACTTCTTTGTAAGTCATAACCCCACCTTTGGGAATTTTTGAAACAACTTTTAAGACTTTTTTCTTAAAATCGCTCATAAAATTTTTATTAGGAATAATTTGGATTTTAAATTTTGAACGTTGACAAATAGTTAGTAATTACAATAAATTTAAAATATTCTTCTTGATAAAAGAATATTTTTGATTTTTAACGCTTTGTTCCTAAAGTAAATTAAACAAACTAATGCTATTCTTTATTTTTATTTCTAAAATACCAATCCAAAATTTCACGCGCCGCTGGGATTGCTACAGAAGAACCTTCGCCTGCCCTCTCAAAAAGCACAACTAATACTATTTCTGGATTTTCATACGGAGCATAAATAGTTGCCCAAGCATGATGATTGCCAAAAGGATTTTGCGCAGTACCAGTTTTTGCCGCAACTTTTACTGGCAGACTATTTAAATATCTGGCAGAACCTTCAACCACCGCCATTCTCATTCCCTCTTGAACAATTCTTAAATTTTCTGGTTTTATAAAATCTTTACCTAAAATTTTGAGAGGTCTATCAGACCTTAAACGTGGAGCATATAATATTCCGCCATTAGCAATTATGGCAGTAGCTGCTGCTAATTGAAGTGGCGTTATTAAAAAATCTCCTTGACCAATGGAAAGATTATAAGTATCGCCAATATACCAATCTTCATTCTTTACCGTCTTCTTCCAATCAGGAGTCGGGATAATGCCAGCTGCCTCACCGAAAATATCAATACCTAAATCTTTCCCAAAACCAAATAAACTTAAATATTTTGCTATTTTCTCAGGCCCTAATCCTTTAATATCATTATATCCGCCACCAATTGTATAAAAATAAACATTGGAAGAAAAAGCAATTGCTTGCTTCATGTTAATAAGACCGTGTTCCTTCCAGTCATGAAAAGTATATATTATATTAGGATTATAAATATTAGGTACTGAAATACTTGCCGAGGCATAAATTTTTCTCTCCGGATTTATTATTTTTTCCTCCAATGCTGCTGAAGCTATAAATGGTTTAATAGTAGAACCAGATGGATAAGTACCAGCGATAACGCGATTAAATAAAGGCTTATTTTTATCATTTACTAAATTAAGGTACTTACTGCGATTTTTCTCGTAAGTAAAAATATTATTATCAAAAGACGGTAAAGAAACCATAGCTAAAATTTCACCATTTTGCGGATTTAAAGCGATAGCAGCTGCTGCTTTATTTTCTGATCTATCAAGAAAATGATTTAATACTTCAAAAACTTTTTGTTGGAGATCAATATCTATGTTTAATACTATATTTTTACCAGGAAAAGGAGTTTGTTCTGTTAATTCTTTTAAAATTTTACCAGAAGCGTCAACTTCATATTTTTTATAACCATCAATACCACGCAATTCTGATTCATAAAACAATTCAATACCTCCTTTGCCTATATTATCGGTTAATTCATAACCGTATTTTTTATAAAGACGATATTCATCTTGATTAATCTTACCAATATAACCTAAAACGTGACTAATAATATCCTTATAAGGGTAAAATCTAGTAATGCTACTTTCTAATCGTAAACCCTTATTTTGATGTAGGAAACTGCTGGATCGCAAGACTAAAACATTTTCCTGGGATAAATCTTCTAATAATATAATATCTCTGCCATCCTCGCTTTCGTTTAATTTCTCTATTTTAATATGCAAAATTTTTTCTATTTCAGATTTTAACCTATCTAATGATTCCTGATTAAGGCTTTTAAAAAAATCATAATCCATCACTAAATCAAACTTTGGTTGATTATAAACAAGAGCTTTTTTGTTTCTATCATAAATAATCCCTCGCGGCGCTGGAATTTTAAAAACTCTTGCCGCGTTTAAGTCGGCTTTAGCGCGATAATAATCTCCTTTAAGTATCTGCATTCTAAATGCAAAAAGTAAAAGAATAATCATTAAAATGTTTATTAAAATAGAGAAAAATATCAATCGTCGCTTCCCTATCGGCTTCTCTATTTTGGCAATAAATGAAGATGAAGAGTCTAATAAAATTTCTTCAGGTTCAATATCAATGCAGCTTTTTTGCATAAGTAAAAACCTATGATAATAAAAGAAGCGTTTAAAATCAAATTAAATAAGGAATATTTGAAAAAAGGCCAATCAAGAATTATTTTACTCGTCAAACCAAAATAGGCAAAAATATTATTGAGGATAAAATTAAAAATAAAATAAATTAACAAAGATAGAAAAGACAAAATAATAATTGAAATAAAATTTAATTTAAATAAAAATTTATTGATGATTAATAAAATAATTGCTAAAGAAAATAAAATAACTAATGAATTAAACCAAGGATAAAAAATTAATAAAATCAAAAATGACAAAAAAGTTTCTAAATAAAAACCTAAAAAAATAAAAATTACCAAAAGACAAAAATAGAAATAAAAATTGTAAAAAGAGAAAAATAACGGTTTTGATTCCAAAATTATAGCCAATAATAAAATAAAAAATAAAATTAGAAAATTTTTAAAAGTCATAAAAATTCCGGCGGCGATTTTTAAATCAAAAATTATTTAGAAACTAATACAAAAACATAATCGATATTAGCCAAGTCAACGAAAGGCTTAATTTTGGCTTTTTGAACGCTTTCTGCCGGCGAAGAAATAATTTTTTCAATTGTCCCAACCGGTATTTCACCAAATAAATTTTTCTCTAGCCCTGTTGCTAAAACTACATCGCCAGGATTAATTTTTTTATCAGGCAAAATCAAATCCATTATGAGACTGCCAAAAACTCCCTTTAATACCCCATTTATATCGGCATTTTGAATTTTCGCAACCATAGAAAAAGATCTATCCGTTAAAATACGAACCTCGGAAAAATCTTTATCAACCCTGCTGATGGTACCCACTAATTCTCCTGAATAATTTATAACAATTTCATCTTTAATAATGCCGTCTTTGCTACCTTTATTTATAATTAAGATATCATCAGAGAAAAAAGGCACTCTACTAACTACCACCGCCGCTATTTTGTTGTATTTATTATCTAAATCAAAATTTAAAGCTACTTTTAATTTTTTATTTTCATCCTCTAATTCCTTAAGTTTAATATTTTCTATTGTTAATTTTCTTAATTCTTGCTTCAATTTTTCATTTTCTTCATAAATATTCCTAATGGAAAAAATAACTTTAAAACTACTAGAAACTCCATTAGAAAAATAGCTAATTAATTGATAAAATTTCGCCGAAACCAAATTGTTAAAATTAGTATTTAAATAAGACAAATATACTGTTATTAGAGCTAATACAAAAAATATAAAAAATGCTTTTCTCATAATAAATCGAAGTGGAAAAAGTGGAAATCTTAATAATAATAATATAAAAATAATAAAGCAAATAAAAAGAAAATACAAGGTTTAAGTATTCAACATTTTAAAATCTAACCGAAAAGGTAGATAAGAAGTATTTAAAAGAAATATCAAAGTAAATTTTTTTATCAA
>JBBIUM010000023.1:0-6973 GCA_037440245.1 Candidatus Yanofskyibacteriota bacterium
AAAATTTTAATTCCTGAATCTATAAAGTTAAATCTATAAAATAAAAAATAAAAATTTTATTTTCTAGATTTTTATGATTTTATAGACTTTTGATTTAAATTTTATGTTTAAAATATTTATTACTCGGAGAATTCCTCAGGCCGGCATTGATTTATTGAAAAATAAAGGATATGAGGTTGAAGTTTTTGATAAAAATAGACCAATTAAGCCAAAAGAGTTAATAAGAAAGATAAAAGATATTGATGGTTTAATTTGTCTTTTAACCGATAAAATTGGAGCTGATATTATTGCTTATGCTGGACCAAGATTAAAAATTATTGCCAATTATGCTGTTGGCTACGATAATTTAGATGTTAAGGCGATTAATGCTAGAAATATTATGGTTACCAATACGCCGGGGGTTTTAACCGAAACTGTTGCTGAACATACTTTTGCGCTTATGATGTCTTTGGCACGGCGTATTGTTGAAGCGGATAAATTTATTCGCGCCGGAAAATTTAAAGGATGGGAACCAATGCTATTTTTAGGTAGTGATTTAACGGCTAAAACATTAGGAATAATTGGTTTAGGCAGAATTGGTACTCGAGTTGCCTATCATGCTGTGAAGGGATTTGATATGCGAGTAATCTATACTGATCCAAATAGAAACGAAAATTTTGAACGAGAATATGGCGCTAAATTTAGTAATTTAGATGATTTGTTAAAAGAATCGGATTTTGTTAGTATTCATGTTCCGCTTTTAGAAAGCACTCGTCACTTAATAAACGAATCAAAGTTAAAGTTAATGAAGTCCTCTGCCTATCTCATAAATACCTCGCGAGGGGCTGTTATTGAAGAAAAAGCCTTAATCAAAGCGTTAAGGGAGAGATGGATAAAAGGAGCGGCTTTAGATGTTTTTGAATTTGAGCCTCAAATATTAAAAGGATTGTTAAAACTGGAAAATGTAATAATGACGCCACATATTGCCTCGGCTACCGAAGAGACTCGCTCTAAAATGGCGATTATGGCTGCTACTAATGTTATCGAAGCATTAGAAGGGAAAATACCATCAAATCTTGTAAAATTATAAAGAATATGGTATGCTATTTGGTTAGCCCTGCTTTAAAGAGCAGGATTAGTTTTCTCTTTTAAGTTTTTTTCTTAGAATGAATTATATATAATATTATTAATATTAACTAATATTAACTAACGGAATTAATAAATTGAATTTAAGATAAGTTAATTAATTATATGTTATTAAATGCAAAGTTGCGTGATAAAACAAAGAAAGTTAATTATTATAGACGGCAAGCAATGGTGCCGGGTGTTGTCTATGGTCCTAAAATAAAACCAATTGCTATTGCTGTTGATTATAAAGAGTTTGATAAAGTTTTTAGAGAAGCAGGAGAAAGTCTTATTATTAAATTAAAAATTGATGGTTTAGTTGATGAATACGATGTTTTGATTCAACATGTTGACATTGACCCTTTAACTAGAAAATTTATCCATATTGACTTTTATAACGTTCCAATGGATGAGGAAATTAGTGCAACAATTCCTCTTGTTTTTGTCGGAGAATCGGAAGCAGTTAAAAATTTGAATGGTGTTTTAATTAAAAATATTCAAGAAATTAAAGTTTCTTGTTTGCCCAAAGATTTGCCTAAAGAAATTAAAGTTGATATTTCACCTCTTAAAACATTCGATGATAATATTAAGATAAGCGATTTGAATATTCCAGCAAATATTAAAATTAATTTTAAACCAGAAGATATTGTTGCTTCAGTCGTGCCTTCTATCACGGAAGAAGAGATTAAAGAATTAGAGAAAGAAGCCACAGAAGTAATTAGCGAAATTGAAGTTGTTGGTAAAGAAAAAGAAGAAGTTGAAGAAAAGAAAGAAGAAGTATCTAAGAAGGAGTAATTGTTATTTTTGTCAAAAATAACAAAAATAAATTTTATGAGACAGCAACGGAGTAAAAAAGTTAAGTATTTTAAAAAAGCAAGATTAGCGGTTTTTCTTGGCTTTACTTTACTTTTTCTATTAACGAATTTTCCTATTTTTGTTTTTGCTGAGGAAATTAATTTTTCTAAAGACCCTAGTGAGGCATTAAAGAAGGAATTAAAAATAAAGTTAGCCGAACTTCAGGAACAAGTTAAAAAATATGAAAGTTTAATTGAAGAACAAAAACAACAACAAGCTAGTTTAAAAAATGAGATAAACATTTTAAATAACCAAATTAAAAAAATTAATTTAGAGATTCAAAGCATTGCCTATGAGATAGAAGATATTCAAATTGCCATCGAGGAAAAAAATAAGGAAATTATGAAAATTGAGGAAAGGTTGGGCAATAATTTTATTTTTATGAAAGCTCTTTTAAATAAATTATGGCAGTACGATAATACTTCTGAACTAGAAGTTATCCTATCTAATAATAGCATTTCAGGTTTTTTTGCGAATATAAGTGCAGTTGTTGATTTACAAAAAAAAATAAAAGTTTCTTCAGAAGAAATAAAAGAATTAAGAAGTCGGCTTGTGATTGAAAAAGAAGAATATGATAATCAATTGGAAGAACAAACACAATTGAAACTTCTTCAAGAGCGACAAAGGAGGGAGGTTAATGAAATGAAAAACAAATTAAATAAGTTATTGGCTCAAACTAAGGGTAAAGAGAAAACTTACCAGGAATTATTGAAGCAAACAAATAAGAGTGCCGCTGAGATTCAAAAACAAATTTTTGAATTAGAAGGTTCTGGTTTAAAAATGACATTTGGCGAGGCTTATAATTATGCTAGATTCGCTTCTTCAAAAACTGGAGTTAGAGAGGCTTTAATTCTAGCGGTGTTAAAATACGAATCTAAATGGGGAAATAATATTGGTAGTGGCAATTGGCAAAAAGATATGGCTCCTTCGCAACGCCCCTATTTTCTTATGATAACTCAAGAATTAGGATTAAATGCTGATGGTACCCCTGTTTCAAAAAAACCAACTTATGGCTGGGGAGGTGCTATGGGGCCCGCGCAGATGTTGCCTTCTGTTTGGTTAAAGTATAAAGACCGGATTGCGGCTATAACTGGACATAATCCTCCTTCGCCCTGGAATATTCAGGATGCTTTTGTTGCAGTTGCTTTAAAATTGGCAGATGATGGAGCAGTTAATCGTAGTTATTATGCGGAATGGAAAGCAGCAATGATTTATTTTGCCGGTAACAATTGGAATAAGCCTTCTTATAAATTTTACGGAGATAAAGTTATGGAGCTTGCTAATCAATTTCAAAACCAAATTGACTTGATGTTGAGTTTAAGTAGTAGATAAATAGTTAAATTTTTTAATATTCTAAAATTAGAAAAAGACTTATTAAGGAAGAGTCTTTTCTTTATAAATAAATAACAAGATTAATATTTTGAGAATTTTAATATTAAAATGAAAAAATATGGAAGAAGATGTAAAAAAATTAAAAGACAGAATAACTGAATTGGAGAAAAAACTTTTAGATAAAGAGTTAATTTTAAATGTTAATGAATATCAGAAAGTTTCCAAGGAATATGCAAATTTAAAAAAACAAATTGATGTTTTGGAAAGAATTCAAGTGATCGATAGACAAATAAACGATAATGAATTAATTATAAGGAATGAAACTGATTACGAATTGATTGAAATGGCGCGTAAAGAAATTGAAAGACTTAATAAAGAGAAAAATAAACTTTTGAAAGATTTAGAGACAGAGAGTGAAACAGAGAGAATTAATAAAATTATTTTAGAAATTAGGGCTGGCACGGGCGGTGAAGAGGCGGCTATTTTTGCGGCTGATCTCTTTAGAATGTATTCTAAATATGCAGCTCGTCAGGGATGGTTACTTTCGGTATTAGATAGCAATGAATCTTCGCTTGGAGGATTAAAGGAATTAACTGCTGAGATAAGCGGGAAGGGAGTTTATGATGTTTTAAAATATGAAAGCGGCGTTCATCGCGTTCAGAGAATACCAGAAACCGAAAAGAGTGGTAGAATTCATACTTCTACAGCTACAGTTGCCATTTTGCCCCAAATGGAAAATATTGAGATAGAAATAAAGCCGTCGGATTTGGAGATTTCTACCTTTAGATCTTCTGGTCCTGGCGGTCAAAATGTAAATAAATTAGAAACAGCCGTAAGGATTAAACATAAACCAACAGGTATTGTTGTTGCTTCGCAGGCTGAGAGATTTCAACAAAGGAATAAAGAAAAAGCGCTAGAGATTTTAAAAGCGAAACTTTATGAACTTAAGCGTCAAGAAGAAGAGTCAAAAATTTTATCTCAGAGACGACAGCAAATTGGTACTGCTAAACGTCCAGAAAAAATTAGGACTTATAATTTTCCGCAATCGCGTGTCACCGACCATCGAATAAATAAATCTTGGCATAATTTAGAGGCAATTATGGAGGGAGATTTGGACAATTTATTTTCTGATTTAAAACAGGAATTAGATAAAAAATCCGAGGTCATTTATTGACCCCTCGTTCTGTAAGATTATTTGATTAACCTTAGATTAGATAATTTATGACATTTTATAAAGAGTATTTACCGCTAATTCTTCAATAAATTTGAAAATTATGTCAAAGTCGTCATCGGAATGAGGAAGATATTCTTCAAATTCTGTATCTTTGAAGCTACGAAGCATAATTCTAAAATGCTCTATTTTTTTACTAAATTCTTCTGCTTCTTCATTGGATAATTTTTCGCCCTCAATTTTCTTTTTTCTTAAGGTATTGGCAAAATCAAAAATTTCTATTGCTTTTTCAGAAAGAATTTTTAGTCTAGAATCATCTAAATAAGGTTTTAAGGGAAAATCATCAAATATCATAGGATAGAGAAACTTGACAATTTAATAAATGTATGATAAAGTAAAAATATAAATTTTAAATTCTTTATTTTATAAAATTTTTGTTAGATTGTTGATTGCTAAACTATGCTCATTGAGATTTAAACCTTTAGTCTTTTTAATGAATCAAGTTTGTTGAATTGAAATATTTAGTAGCGTGGGAATCTCGATCTCTTTTTAAGAGAATCTCCTTCCTCCTAGGTGATTGGTCAGGTACCTAAGAGATTCCCACACTAGTGGATATTTCAAGTTAAAAGAGACGTCTGAGGCAAAATAAGGCGTCTTTCTTCTTTAAATTTTAGAAGCTTTTTTAGCTTTTTTTGCAATTCTTTTTTCTTTTTTCTTCCTAACAATTTCTTTTTTCTGCGAGGCTCGTCTTTTAAATTTTTCAACTCTGCCAGTTGTATCAACTAATTTTTCTTTACCGGTATAAAAAGGATGACAATTTGAACAAATCTCTACCTCAATTAATTTTTTAGTTGAGCCAACTTTGATTATATTGCCACAGGCGCATCTGATTTCTGCTTCTGGAAAATATTGGGGATGAATATTTTTTTTCATATTTTTTTGTTTATATTAACATTATTTTTAATATTATTTTTATTTTTTTTCGTAAAAATTGATTTCGATTTTCTAGTAATGGCAAAAATAGTAATAACGGCAATATAAGACGATATGGTAGAATCCGTAATGGTCATTTTGCCTTTTGAAAAAAGCGATATTAGTATAGCCAGAATTATTAAAAATGTCCAGATATAGACAAAAACTTCACCTGAATATTTTGATTTATGTTTTATTTTCCATCTATTAAATTCTTTATTTGTGGCATAAATTGACAATAAAGAAATATAAAGGGCATTAATTGTTGGCAGAATATAATTGTATTTGTTTTCAGAAAAAAAATTTAAAGTAAATAAAATTAAAGCTAATATAGCAAAACTATTAGTTAAAATTTTTAGATAATGGTTAAAAATATTTTCTTTGATTGTTTTGGGATCCATACTTTTAATTTAAATAAAAAATGTTATATCTATTAGTATAACAAAAAAATTTAATATTAAAAAGGATTAGAGGGAGGTAGAAACAAGGCGGGAAATCCGAGATAGATTGAAATTAAATCTTATTCTTCAATCGCCTTCCTAATAGAATGGTTAAGACTTTTTATTAAAATTCGGATATTTTAAAATTGGGATGTTTTAAATCCAAATTGTTTAAGAGTTTAAATTATTATTCCAGACTTAGTTCTTTTTTATTTTAAAGAATCTAACATTTTAGATTTTTAGAAAATTAGTCAAAATAGTTTATGGCAGTCATCAAAATTAGAGAAATACAATGTAAATCGGCGCTTTCTCCGTGCGGCTTTGAAAAAAACAGTTTTTGCCTTAATCCTTATATTGGTTGTGGTCATAATTGTCAGTATTGTTATGCTCGTTATATGAGATATTTTACTGGCCATATTGAGAAGTGGGGTTATTTTATAGATGTGAGAAAAAATATCATGGAAATTTTAAGAAAACAATTGCAGTCATCAAAATATCAAAATATTAAGATTTTTATTGGCACGGTAACTGATCCTTATCAGCCAATTGAAAGGAACTATGGATTGATGCGTGGAATTTTAGAAGCTTTGGCTGAGTGCGATAATAAAATTGAAATTCTTACCAAATCAAATTTAATTTTACGTGATATTGATTTATTAAAAAAGATAAAAAATATTCAGATTAATATCACAATAAATACTTTAAATGAAAGTTGGCAGAGACTTGTTGAACCATTAGCGCCTTCTATTGAAAAAAGATTAGAAGCAGTTAAGGAATTAAGAAGTGAAGGAATTTTAGTTTGCGCTATGGTTGGTCCTTATTGGCCCTATTTCACTAATGCCAATTTATTATTTAAGAAATTCAAAGAATTGGATATTAATAAAGTAACTACGGAAAGTTTAAATATTAGCGGCAACAATTGGATTGGCGTTGAGATAATTTTAAAAAAATATTACCCTTCAATTTTACCAAAAATGAGAAATTTATTTTTTAATCAACAAAATTTTAATAAATTCTATAATCAAGCTGGTTTTAGATTAAAAATGTTGGCTAAAAAATATCAAATTCCTGTTGCTATTTATTTTTGATTTTTAATAGG
>JBBIUM010000023.1:7073-9381 GCA_037440245.1 Candidatus Yanofskyibacteriota bacterium
TGTTGGCTAAAAAATATCAAATTCCTGTTGCTATTTATTTTTGATTTTTAATAGGTCTAATATAGGTCTAATTAAGATTTTATTTTTGCCTAAATATAAAATTTAGAGTAGAATAATTTAGAGTAGAATAGTAATAGAATTTTTAATTTTTAAACAAAAAATTAAAGATAAAAGTTTTTTATTTTATGAACATTATTGAAGTCCGTAAAGATTTTCCATTTTTGAATAAGGTAATTGGTAATAAGCCTGTTGTTTATTTTGACAATGCTTGTATGACAATTCCGCCAAAACAAGTGTTGGCCAAGATGGATTGGTATTATGAGGAAAATTTTAGTTGCGCGGGCAGATCAAATAACAAGATTGCTGAAAAAGTTAATTATGAAATTGAATTGGTCCGAAAAGAAGTGACGGAATTCATTGGAGCAAAATCTGTTCGAGAGATTATTTTTACAAAAAATACAACAGAAGGAATTAATTTGGTTGCTAATTCTTTTAATTTTAAGAGCGGCGATTTAGTTTTAATAACAGATAAAGAACATAATTCTAATTTAATTCCATGGCAGAATTTAAGAGATAAAAAAGGAATAGAAATTGGAATTATTAAATCAGACATATATGGAAATTTTGATTATGAAGATTTTAAAAAATGGTTAGAAAAGAAACCAAAAATGGTTTCTATGGTTTATGTGTCAAATCTTGATGGAGTTAAGAATCCTGTTGAGAATATAATAAAAGATAGCCATAAAGTTGGCGCTAAAGTTTTAATTGATGCGGCCCAAGCGGTTGGTCATGAAAGAATTGATGTTTCGAAATTAGGAGTTGATTTTATGGCGTTTTCTGGTCATAAAATGTTAGGACCAAATTGTACCGGAGTTTTATATTGTAGATTAGACGAAATGGAAAAATTGGAAGAGTTTTTGGTTGGCGGCGGCACTGTTTTTGAATCTAGCTACAAAAGTCATATTGCCGCTGATTTTCCTGAGAGATTTGAAGCGGGCTTACAAAATTATGCAGGATTTATTGGTTTAGGCGAAGCAATACGCTATTTGAAAAACATCGGCTTTGATACAATTAAAAAATATGAGTTGACAGTAAATAAAAAGATTACGGAATTTCTATTAGGCATTACCGGCATAAAAATTTTAGGGCCGGAGGATTTTAATTTAAGACCTTCAATACTAAATTTTTATCATCATAAACTTGATTCATTTGAAATTGCCGACTATCTTGATAAATTGGGAAATATTATGATACGCGCTGGTCAACATTGCGTTCATTCTTGGTTTAAATCGCGGGGTATTAAAAGTAGCTGTCGTTTGTCATTTTATTTTTATAACAGCGAACAAGAAGCGGAAATTTTTATAGAAACTTTTAAAAATATTTTAAAATTATTATAAAACAATATGTTATGCATTGCGGCTTTTATAGTTTTGGCAGTATTAAGTATTTTTAGCGTTAAATACCGCGATTTATTTAAAGAATCTCTTAATTGCGTTTTTAGAAGGATTACTTTTAAACCGTGCGAAAGCGATTTTAGCCAAAGGATAAAAACCACAATTGTTAGTTGGCTGTTGCCTAAAAACGAAAGAATAGCGCGTATTTTTTATCGTCATTTAGAAATTTTTTCGTGGTTCTTTACGATTTTATTTTTTGCTTCTTTAGTTTATACTAGTATTGGAGTATATAATTATTTTAAGCATGGAACTTGTAATCCTTCAAATCCCCAAAATTGTATACTAGCGCCACGAACTTTGCCAAGCGAAACTCCAAAATGTTTGGATGATGAAGAAGTATTAGAAAGCAAATTAAAATAATTAATTTTTGTTTGTTATTTAATTTTTCCCATCATTAACATTAAGCATTATTAAGAAATTAAAATTAATGGAAAATTAATGGAGGCGTGACAGAGTGGTTGAATGTGCCGGTCTTGAAAACCGGAGTGTCCGTAAGGGCACCGGAGGTTCGAATCCTCCCGCCTCCGCCAGTTTATACACGACGAGTTTTCCTAGCCCGCCGCCGCAGGCGGGGGGCTAAAAATCAGCGTCGGGGTTTTCCTGAAAATAGGTTCGGATTTTAACTAAAACATACCGTCAATATTCAATTTCAGTATTTTAAGAAGGTATTGCCTTCTCCTCGTTTCCCGAAAAAATTTCGTCACACTCTCAAAATTTTTGTAAAAAATTTTATCATTTCATCTTAGGTAATTGTAGCAAAAATTTACAAATTTCTGTTTTTATTCCATTATGAATCTGTGGGGCGTAGTTTAAATGGCAGAACGCCAGCCGTTTGTCTGGAAGTACGGGCTTAC
>JBBIUM010000024.1:0-9071 GCA_037440245.1 Candidatus Yanofskyibacteriota bacterium
TCGTTCTGTAGCTATTGACGATTTAGACGCTGACGGCGACAAAGATTTAGCCGTGGCTAATTCTTCCACTCAGAATGTCTCTATCTTTAAAAACAACGGCGATGGCACCTTTGCTGCTAAAGTTGATTATGGATTAGGCGCAGGGACTACTTTTAGATCTATTGTCATTGTTGATTTAGATGGTGACGGCGACAAAGATTTAGCAGCGACTAATTATAGTGCTAATACTGTTTCTATTCTCTTAAACAATGGCAATGGCACTTTTGCGACTAAAATTGACTATGGTGTTTCTACTAATCCCTATTCTATTACCTCTGCTGATTTAAATGGAGATAACACAAAAGATTTAGCAATAACAAATAGCACTTCCAATACAGTTTCTATTTTAATAAATAATTCTTCTTCCCCTCCGACAGTAACTGACATTACACCTAGTCAAACTTCAGCAAATATAGTTACTTTAACAACCATTGTTAGCGATGCGGATCTTGATGTCACTAATTTAGTTTTGGAATATTCGCTTGATGGTTCATCGTGGGCTTCTTCAACTTTAGCTAATGTTTCTGAAAATATAGGAGATGGAGTGGCTACTTCAACCGGAAGTATTACTGGTATTGATACTAATATCTCTGGTTCTGTCACTTTAACTATAGAATGGAATATTGGAGAAGATGTCCCAAATACAGACGATGCTACCGTCTATTTTAGAATTATTCCTAATGACGGCAGTCAGAATGGCGACACTAAAACATCTCCGGCTTTTGCCATTGATACCAAGAATCCAACTTCACCTGGCAATCTTTCTATTAATTCTGTTTTTGAAAATTCTGTTATATTAAACTTTGGCTCTCCAACAGTAGATAATAATTTTTTAGAATATAAAATATATTACAAAGTTGGCGCTAGCGGCGTTTCTGAAGCTGATAGCGAGATTGCTTCGTCAACAAATTCTAATTTAGGCGATATTAATTTTAATGGAGCTAATACGATTACTCTTTCAAATTTATTATCAAATACTCAATATGTTGTAAATATTTGGGCTTATGATATTTGGGGTAGAAAGGCCAGCGCCCAAGAAATAAATTTTTCCACTCTTTCTAATGAAGGTGGCGGCGAAAATCAAAATTTAAAAGTTGACGCTTTAATTAAATTAGATTCTGACAATGACTATCTTGGCGAAGGAATATATAATTCTGATGGTCAAAATCAAGGTATTGAAAAATACATTGAACCTCATCAAACCGCAATTTACCATTTAGCTTTTAAAAATACTTCAAATGATAGCGCTATTAATATTGTAGTTAAAGCCGATCAAATTTTTTGTTTTGCTTTTCCTTGCGGCGCGGAAGTTAAATTTTATGATGGCTTCGAAGAGGATGCTTCTGATATTACCAATTTAGTTTATTCCTCAGCTGGCTATATCAGTCCTTTGGTTCCAGTAGATGGTTTCTTATATATTAGAGTAGAAATTAAGGCTTTAAACAATAATTTTGATTTATTAGTTAAATCTTGGCCTTATTTAAATAATTCTGCTGTTGATGCTGTTAAAATGATGGTGAAATTAAAAACAACTCAGCCGGATTTAATGATAAGAGACGAGGGCAGCGCAGTTTATTTTGGTTCTAATATTTATTCTGACGATGGCGCTAGTCAAGAATTAATTAAGCCTTTTCACGCTGGGACTAAATCTGTTTTTGAAATTAATGTTGAAAATGATGGTAACGATACCGATCAAATAGCCATAATTAGCAATTTTTCCGACAAATGTCTCCAAACTATAAAACCTATTTGTTGGAGCGTTAGATTTTTATATAAAGATGGCGAGAAGGATGTTGTTTCGGAAAATTTAGATCTTTTAACTCCACCATTAGCTCCTCAAGAAAGCAAAAAAATAACTCTGGAAGTTTCCTCTGATTCGTTAATGCCTTTTGGCTCTAAATTTTTTATTATTCTTGAAGCCAAATCAAGTTCAACCTTATCAGATTTGCCTAAAAAAGACGTATTAAAAACAACTTTGGAAATTGTTTCCCAGAAAAAATTTTTACCTGATGCTTTAATTAAAAGCGAGAGCGATGAAGATTTTGTTGGCGATGATATTTATAGCAGCAATGCCGAAAATCAGACAGTTAAATATTTTACTTCTCTTAAAAAAGAGCAGTTTTTCCTGATGAAAATTAAAAATAAAGGAGTTAGCGATGATAGATTTGTTGTAAAATCAAAAGGAGAAATTTTTTGTGTTCAAACATCAGGGTTAATTTCTCCTAGGCAAAAACCTATCTGTTTAGGAAAAAAATTTTTTAATGAGGAAGGAAAAGATATTACTTCTGAAATTACAAGCGAACAAGGGTATCTAACCAAAATTTTAAAACCCGGAGAATCTTTATTAATTAAATTTTCTTTGTATCCAACGAGATATTTAAAAATTTATCCAATTATTCCCTTGCCTCAAGAAACAATTCCTTTTAAACTTCCTCAGCAAAACGTAAGCAATGGGTTTTTTAATTGGATTTTAGGCATAAAATCTGTTTTTGCTCAAACCTTTGCCTCTGAATATCCTGCAGATTTAATCATTAGCGTTAATTCCGAAAAAGATTCAGGACAGATTGATGCGGTTGGTATTGTGATAGTTGAGGCTCAACAACCAAGTCCCACACCAACAGAGGTGCCAGAACCAACTCCAACACCAATACCGCCACAAACATCGCTATCGCCTACTTCATTGCCTTCTGGTCCTTTGCCATCGTCATCAGCCCTGCCAACGTTAACTGTTTCGCCCAGCCCACTTGTTTCTATTGTGCCAACGCCTTGGGAAACAGAAATTTCCAAGAAATCGCAAAAAGAAATACTGCCAATAAAGGGGGCTTTGAAGAAAATAAAAAGCGGTTTAGCATCTTCCGAGAATAGAAAGTTAAATTCTGGTGTTTCTTTTACCATTGCTGTTGTTGGTGCTATTCCTCTGGTTACTGTTGAATCCTCTTTTGTTTTATGGTTACGTTCTATTTTAAATTTTGCCTTATTAAAACAACAAGTCATTAATCTTATTTTATTCTTTCCATCCTTATTTTTAGGTAAAAGAAAAAGGAAAACTTGGGGCATAGTTTTTGATGCCATAACTTCAAAATCAATTCCTCAAGTAATAGTTAGATTGTTTAACGCGGAAACTTATGAACAAAAAGACATTGCCATAACTGATTCTTATGGTAGATATAGTTTTATCATCGATCCTTTTTTACTTGGTAAAGAAGGAGAAAAATATATTCTTAGAGCAGAAAAACAAGGCTATATCTTTCCTTCGCCAATCAAAAAAAATATTGAAAGCCATCCAAGTTATTATGGAGAGGTTATAAGCCAAAGAGATATCAGAAGTTTGGGAATTTTGAGTTTAAATATTCCTTTAATGCCTCAGATTGCTACCTTACAACAGAAAGTTTTTCAAAAAATAATTAATGCGCTTAATTCTTTTTTAAAGAAAATAAATGCAATATTGCTGATATTAGGATTATTATTCTCGCTACTTGTAACCTACTTTAATCCTAGTGCCTTAAATATTTTAATTGTCTTCCTTTATCTTATTTTACTGGAAATTTCTTTATATATTGTTTTAACACATTTTAAAGGTTACGCTGTTGTTGTTGATAAAATCAATCGACAACCTTTAGCTTACGCCACTGTTAGATTATTTGATGCCGAGAAATGTCAACTTATTGCAACAAAAGTGACAACAAGCGAAGGTAAATTTAATTTTCTTATTCCAGCTGGCAAATTTTATTTCACTGTTTCTGCTGTGGGCTATAAAAGTAAAATTTCAGATATTATTAGCGTGAAAGACAAATATCAAATTGCAGGTTTGGAGATAGTTTTAGAAAGGGGTTAAAGTAATTTTAATTTTTAGGCCTTGGCTTTTGAATTTTGAGTTTTCATCGTTTGAAAATTAAATCACATTTGCTCTGTTAGAAAATTCCTCTTGGATGGCGGTTTTTATCTTCTAGATTTTTTTAATACTGCCTTCCTTAATACTTACTTAGTAAGCTTTCTAACGGGGTTAAAAATTTAATGAAGAGTAGAAATTGAAAATTGAGGATTAAGTTTTTATGGTTTTAAGTTATAGTTTTGAGTTTTGAGTGTGATTTGATATTTGATATTTGAGTTTTGAGTTGGATTGGAATAATCTGAATTTTATTAATTTTGAACTTTTAAATAATTTTTAATAGCAGATCATTCGGTTAGTAAAGCTGTTGGTTAGTGCCAGCTATAATTATCTATCAACGCTATTTATTTTTCATTGATAATTTGTTATAATGAATAGTAAATAAAGAGAAGAATTATTAAAAAATTTTACAAGGTCGAAATTTTTAATTAATGGATCTTAATTATCTTTAAAAGTCAAGGGGAAATTAAATGCCGCTTCTTGGTAGTCTCTTATGAAGTTGATTAAGAAGTAAGTATTAAAATTTATTTTTTAAAAAATCTTATGCTAAAAGACTGTAACCATGATCTTATTCATTCTCTTTCAGAAAAAAGTGATGCAGTTTGGCGCTATGAAAGAGAGTATTTAAAAAATGCTGAAAAAGAAGGCTGTGATAAATGTGTTGAGTTATGGAAGAAAATCTTAGAAGATGATAATAAACATCTGGAGATGATTCAAAAAGAGATAGAAAGACATATTGAGGAAAAAAAATTTGAATAAGTTTAACCCAAAGAAAGTAATGATAAAACAAAATAAGAAAAGCCGTTTTAAAGGCAACGGCTTATATTTTAAATTATAAAATAATTCTCAATCTTTTTTCCTCGTCTAGTAATTTATTGAAATCTTCTATAGAAATTATCCCTTTTTTCAATAACTCTTCTATCTCTTCTCTATTAACAGTATAATTTATTTTTCTCCTCACTATCTTTGTGTAAAATCCTTTGAGTATTCTTTTCCACAACTCTTTGTCTTTTTTTAACTCTTGATATAATAGACAAACTATTTTTTTATTATCTACTTGAACTTCAACCTTCTCTAAATCATTTTCTTTCATTTCTTTCAAAATCTCTTCTCTTACTTTTTTCTCTTTTCTTTCTAATTCTTTTAATTTTTCATGGACCCATTTATATTCTTTTAAAAGAACTTTTAATTTTTCCATTATTAAAAACCTCCTTTTAAAATGCTATAAGAATATTATAATATTATAAATATGAAGTCAAATCAGCAAAAAAATTTTGAAATTTTGCCTCATACTGCCGATGTCAAACTAAAAGCTCTTGGCAAAACCAAACAGGAGTTATTTAATAACGCTTTAAAAGGAATGGCCTACATTTTAAAGCCAACATTTTTTGAGAAAAAAAATTTAAAATATAATATAAAAAAAGATATAAAAGTTGAATCAGCCGATATTAATTCACTTTTAGTTGACTTTTTAAGCGAAGTTTTGGCCTTATCGGATATTTTTCAAGCAATTTTTTTAGAAGCTAAATTTACACAATTTTCCGATATTGCTTTGAAAGGCAAAATTTCCGGAATAAAAGTTGGTGAATTTGACGAAGATATTAAAGCAGTCACTTATCATGATTTGAATATTCAATTAACTAAAGATAATATCTGGGAAGCTATTGTTTTATTTGATATCTAAAATTTTATTCTCTTTTTGGAGATTTTAAACTAAATTTTCTGTCGTTACTTTACAATCCCGTAATAAATTTTTGACATTTGGCTCTTTAGGTTAATTAAAGCCAAAAATTACTTTATGATTTCTAAAAACGATTTAAAAAAAATAACCGACTATATTTGGGAAATTCCAAAAAGTTTTAGGCAAGATATGCGGGTCCCAGCTAGAATTTTTATAAGTGACAAAATGATTGAAGAACTTTTTAAAGATAGAACTCTTTGGCAATTAGTTAATATTTCAACTTTGCCTGGTATTCAAAAATGGGCCTTGGTAATGCCTGATGCTCATGAGGGTTATGGTTTTCCTATCGGCGGGGTAGCGGCAATTTCAACAGAAGATGGCGTAATTTCTCCCGGCGGAATCGGTTATGATATTAACTGCATTCACCCAGATATAATTATTTCGCTTCCCTTTGGGACAAATTTAAAAATAAAGGATTTGTTTTTAGATGCGAAAAGAAAAGTAATGGTTTTAGAAAAATCTGATAAAAAAATAAAGGAAAGTTCATTTATAAATTATTTTTTTAGGCGCGAAGAGAAATTTCTTTATTCTATTACAACAAAATTTGGTTTTAATTTGAAAGCTACAGGCGATCACCCAATATATAATGGCCGACAAATGATAAAAACTGAATTATTAAACAATGGAGACAATGTAATAATAAATCCATTTAGTGGTATTTTTTACGAAGAATCCAAAGATATTGAATTAATAAATAGAGAAAAAATAATTAAGGCGTTGAAAAAAATGGGTTTTAAAAACAATGGAAATAGATATAGGCAAATCTTAAATTGGTTTAATAAAAGAGGATTTTTAAATTTAAAGCTTAATTCTTGGCAGATGCCTTATTTAATAAAAATATTAGGACTTCTTTTTGGCGATGGAACGATGAATTTTATTGGCAAGGATTTAAAAGGTCATGTTATGTTCTACGGCAAAAAAGAAGATTTAAAAGCTGTACAGATGGATTTAACTACTATTGGTATAAAATCTAAAATTTACAAACGTCTCAGAAATCATAAAATAAAAACTCATTATAATAAAATTTACAAATTTTTCGTCACTGAATATTCTTTGCATATTAATTCAAAAGCTTTTGTAATTTTGCTTTATCTTTTAGGTGCGCCGATAGGAAATAAAACCGCGCAAAAGTTTTTTATTCCTTCTTGGCTTTGGGATTCACCATTATGGCACAAAAGGTTATTTATTGCGGCTTTTTTTGGAGCAGAAATGTCAAAGCCGGCAACAATAAATAAATACAATTTTTATTCTCCAACGCTAAACATTAATAAAATTATTCCTCTAAAAAATAATGGAATAAAATTTTTAGAAGAGTTAAGGCAATTATTAGTTTCTTTTGATGTAAAAACTTCAAAGGTTGTAGAAGTTGAGGGTTTATCCAATAAAGGCAAAACTATAGGATTGCGATTTCAAATTTATAGCACAAGTGAAAATTTAATTAAATTTTTTAAAACCATTGGTTTTGAATATAATAAAGAAAAACAAAAATTAGCCAATTTGGCAATTGCCTATTTGCAATATAAAGAGAAAATTATACAGTTAAGAAAAAAAACTAGATTTTTAGTGCGAAATTTTTATAGACAAAGGGTATTAGCGAACGAATTAATTAAAACTTATGCCAGCCAATATCAATATATTGATAAGCAATTTATTGAGCATTCTCTTTGGTCAAAAAAACGATTTCAACCAAGAATTTCATTCAATTTTCCTTCATTTGAAGAGTTTGTTAGAAGATATAGTTATGGCAATGAAGGATTAATAGTTGATGAAATAGAATCTATTGAAAAAGAGCTGTATAGTGGTTTGGTTTATGATATTACTGTTGGTGATAAAAATCATAATTTCATTGCCAATAATTTTATTGTGTCTAATTGCGGGGTCAGGTTATTAAAATCTAAAGTTAAATATCCGGAGATAAAAGATTATTTGAAAGATTTAACTCATCAAATTCAAAGAGATGTGCCGAGCGGTTTGGGTAGAGGTCATCGGCAGAAATTATCAAAACCGGAGTTTGATAAAATTTTAAAAAATGGAGCCAAAGAAATTGTTGGTCAGAGTTTTGGCATTAAAGAAGACTTAGAATTTTTAGAGGCCAATGGCTGTTTAGAAATTGCCGAACCATCTTTGGTTTCAGATCAGGCAAAATCTCGTGGTTATGATCAGGTTGGCACCATTGGCTCAGGAAATCATTTTTTGGAAATTCAAAGAGTTGATGAAATTTTTTATCCTGAGGCGGCAAAAATTTTTGGTTTAGAAAAAGATCAGGTTGTAATTTTAATTCATACCGGTTCGCGGGGTTTGGGCCATCAAATTGCTACTGATTATATTAGAATAATGATGAAGTCAATGCCAAAATATGGCATAGTTTTGCCAGACAGAGAGCTTGCTTGCGCGCCATTTAGGTCAGAAGAAGGTCAAAATTATTTGCGGGCAATGGCTTGCGGAGCCAATTTTGCTTGGGCTAATCGGCAAATGATAACTCATTTAATAAGAAAAGCTTGGCAGAGGATTTTGGGTGACGAATACGGCAAATTGGATATTGTTTATGATGTTGCTCACAATATTGCCAAAATTGAAACTTATGAAATTGATGGCAAAAAAATGAAACTTTGTATTCATAGAAAAGGCGCAACACGGGCTTTTGGTCCTAAAAATTCTGAAATTCCGGCAAAATATCAAGAAATCGGACAGCCGGTTTTAATCCCCGGTTCAATGGGAACAGCTTCGTTTGTTTTGGTTGGCACAAAAGAAGCAGAAAAAATTTCTTTTTCAACTACTTGTCATGGCGCCGGCCGAAGAATGTCGCGCCATCAGGCAAAAAGACAATGGCGGGGTCAAGAATTAAAACAGCAGCTTGAAAAACAAGGTATTATTGTTGGCGCTGGTTCTATGAGTGGTTTAGCTGAAGAGGCGCCGCTTGCCTATAAAGACGTAGAAGCGGTTGTTGATGTTGTTGATGGCGTTGGCATTGCTAAAAAAGTAGCCAGATTAAAGCCACTGGCTGTTATAAAAGGATAATATTAGAATTCGTAATTCATAATTTTTAATTTCTAAATAAGAATGTTTTAAATCAAAAATTGAGATCGAAATTTAGAAATTCAAAAAGAATAAATAAATTTTTAATTTTAAATTAAGTTTAGAAAAAATTTTATACCCCCTATATTATTTTTGTATTATTTTTTACAATATTTATTCCAATATTCTTAAGAACATTGGAATAAATAAAATTTTAAAGTAGAATTTAAATAGTCAAACAAAACAGTTAAAAATAATGAATTAATCTTAATGCTGATTATCTATGTGGCAATAATGAAAATTAATTTACTAATAAATTTATGACAGAAAAAAATAAATAAAAGTTATTGAGAACTTAAAAGATTTGTTAAGGGATTTTCCAATCAC
>JBBIUM010000025.1:0-9058 GCA_037440245.1 Candidatus Yanofskyibacteriota bacterium
AAAAAAATAAAAAAAGATTTAATTCAGTGTTTGGCTTGTAATCATTATTGTCTTATTAAAGATGGGAAAGTTGGTATTTGTGGTATAAGATTAAATAAGGAAAATAAATTGTATTTGTTAACTTATGGCAAACCAGCGGCAATAAATATTGATCCGATGGAAAAAAAGCCGCTTTTTCACTTTTTGCCCGGCAGTCAAATTTTTTCTTTTGGTACAATTGGCTGCAATTTTTCTTGCGGCTTTTGCCAAAATTGGGATATCTCACAGATATCAAAGATTTCAAATTCTCAATTTTTAGATTTAGAAAAAATAGGAGAAAATTGGCCACCAGAAAAAATAATTGATTATGTTTTAAAAGAAAAAATTCCAGCCATTGCCTATACCTACAGCGAACCAACGGTCTTTTTTGAATATGCTTACGATACAGCAAAATTGGCAAAACAAAAAGGAATAAAAAATGTTTTTGTTTCTAATGGTTACTTATCTAAAGAAGCAATCGCGCACATAAAATCTTATCTTGATGCAATTAATGTTGATTTAAAAGCTTTTAGCGAAAAGTTTTATAATAAAATTTGTAAAGCCAGACTAAAACCAGTTTTAGAATCTATAAAAAGAATTTATGATGCTGGCATTTGGCTTGAAATTACAACTCTAATAGTTCCTAACGAAAATGATTCAGAAGAAGAATTATCAAAAATTGCCGAATTTATAGCTTCTATTGACAAAAATATTCCTTGGCATATTTCTCGTTTTTTTCCCCAATATAAAATGGGCGACAAAGAAATAACTTCTTTTGAAAAATTAAAAAAGGCCTATCAAATTGGTAAAGATGTCGGCCTTAATTATGTTTACATTGGCAATGTTATTGAAGAAAATTTTGAAAGCACCTTTTGCCCAAAATGCAAGACTTTGTTGATAAAAAGAGCTGGTTATGAAATAGAAAATAAAAATTTAGATTTTAAAAAAGGTCGCTGTAAAATTTGCAATCAAACAATAAAAGGCATATGGCAATAATTAAACAACCGGCTGTTTGCGGCATCTTTTATCCAGCCGATGGTTACGAATTAAATTTAATAATTGAAAAATTTTTAGAAGAGGAAAAATTATTTGATTTTAACAATATTAGGGCTTTAATTGCGCCTCATGCCGGCTATATTTATTCTGGCAAAGTTGCCGCCGCCGTTTTTAAGCAAATTTCAAATAAAAATTACAAAAATGTTATTTTAATTGGCCCCTCTCATTATCAATATTTTGATAAAATAGCTTTGAGTTCAGCTAAATATTGGCAAATGCCATTTGGAAAAGTTGAAGTTTATTATCCTAAAAATATATTAGAAAATAAAAATTGTCTTTTTTTAGATTTAGCTTATTCAAAAGAACATTGTTTAGAAGTAGAAATTCCTTTTCTTCAAAAAGTGTTAGAAAATTTTAAAATAACACCATTGCTTTATGGCGATATTGACTCAGAGATATTAACTAACTTAATTTTAGATGTTTATAAAGACGAATATTTAATTGTCGTCAGTTCTGATTTAAGCCATTACCAAAATTATGAAAAGGCAAAGGAAATTGATAAAATTTCTATTCAAAACATCTTGAATTTTTCCCAAAAGCAAGATTTAAGAATTGATGCCTGTGGAAAGATTGGAATTTTAGCTTTATTGAAATTGGCTAAAATTAAAAATTGGCATTGTCAATTAATAAAATATTTAAATTCCGGCGATACAACAGGTTCAAAAGATGCAGTTGTTGGCTACGGCGGCTTTGTTTTTTACAAATAAAATCGTGACAAAAATTAAAAACTATGTCAAAATTATTTTTGTCTAATTCAGAAAAGGAATTTTTATTAAAGTTGGCTAGAGCTTCAATTGAATACTTTTTGAAGAATAAAAAATATTTAAACCTCGATTTAAATGAATTGTTTTCCAATAAATTTTTGGAAAAAAGAGCAACTTTTGTAACTTTAGAAAAAAATGGAATTTTGCGAGGTTGTATTGGCCACATTGAAGCTTATCACCCTCTCTATTTCGATATTATTGAAAATGCCGTACATTCGGCTTTTTTTGACCCTAGATTTCCGCCGCTTTCTAAAGAAGAATTAAAGGAGCTAAAAGTTGAAATTTCTATCTTAACGCCGCTTAAAAAATTGCTATTTAATTTTCCAGAAGAAATTTTAGAAAAGATAACCCCAAATAAAGACGGGGTCTTGATTAGGAAAAATAAAAATACCGCCACTTATTTACCGCAAGTTTGGAAAACAATAAAAGATAAGAAAGAATTTTTATCAAATCTCTGCCTAAAAGCCGGTTTGGCTAATAATTGTTGGCAAGAAAAGGATGTTGAAATTTATACTTATGAAGTTGAAAATTTTAAAGAAGAATAAAAATTGCTTCCATCTTTAAAATAAAATTTAAAATTTATTTTTGTTTTAAATCCTAAATTTTGATATAATTAATTTAAAATCGAATATATGAAGTCAATTAAAAACTTAAAAAACTTGAAAAATAAAATAATCCTCCTTCGAACGGATTTTAATGTTCCTCTTAAAAAGGTAGAAAACAGATTACAAATAATTGATGATTTAAGAATTATAAAAACCTTGCCAACGATAAAATATCTTTTGGGAAAAGGAGCAAAAATTATTATTGTTAGTCACTTTAATAAAAAAATTAGTTCAAAAATTTTAATTCCTATTTTAAAAAGATACTTTGGAAAAAATATTTATTTTGTTAAGAATCCATTCGTATTTAATTTTTGTACTAGTAAAGAAAAACTATTTTTATTAGAAAATATTAGAAAATGGCCAGAAGAAGAAAAAAATGATGCAAAATTTGCAAGAAAACTTGCCGCCCTTGCCGACATCTATGTCAATGACGCTTTCGGCGTTTGCCACAGAAATCATGCCTCAGTTTCAGCAATTACAAGATTTATTCCCTCATATGCCGGCTTTTTAATAGAAGAGGAAATCAAAAATCTAAATAAAGCCAAAAAAGGGCGACATCCTTTAATTGTAGTTCTAGGCGGCGCTAAAATTTCCACCAAATTGCCTTTAATAAAGAGTTATTTATCAAAAGCTCACTCAATTTTAGTTGGCGGGGGTATCGCCAACAATTTCTTTTATGCCAAAGAAATTTCTGTTGGTAAATCTAAGGTTGATAAAAATTTCATTAATAAAAAAATAATAAATAATAAAAAAATAATATTACCCCAAGATGTTATTGTAGCAAAAAATATATATGCCAAAAATGGTATAACAAAAAATCATTTATTGATTGAAAAAGACGACTATATTTTGGATATTGGACCAAAAACAATTAAGAAATTTTGTGAAATAATAAAAAACGCCAAAACAATAATCTGCAATGGGCCGCTGGGTTTTATAGAAAATAAAACATTCGCTAGAGGAACAAGAAGAATAATAGAAGCCATAATAAAAAATAAAAAAGCTTTTTCAGTTCTCGGCGGCGGCGAAACTCTTTCAATAATTCCTAAAAAGTATAAATCGCCCATTGCAAATATTAAAAATATGTTTATTTCAACAGGAGGTGGCGCTATGTTAAATTATTTAGCTAGCAAAAAACTGCCTGGTATTGAAGCGTTGAAAATTAAAATTTAAAATCATCAAAAATATGCTTTGGCAAATAAAAGAAAAAGCTCCGATTGAATTTTTGGAAAAATTTCCCGAATATCCTCCGCTTCTTTTGCAATTGCTTTGGAATAGAAATCTAAAAGAAAAAAAACAAATAGACGATTTCTTAAATCCTGACTATAGCCAATTACATGACCCAATGCTTCTTCCTAATATAGAAAGGGCAATTGAGAGAATAAAAAAGGCGCTTGAAAATAAAGAGAAAATAATTATTTGGGGCGATTATGATTGCGATGGCATCTGCGCCTCCACGATTTTATACACCGTCTTAAAAGATTTGGGAGTTGATGAAAGAAATATCGATGTTTATATTCCTGACAGAAATAGAGAAGGTTATGGTTTAAATATTCCCCAATTAAACGAAGTTATTAAGAATCAGGCCTCTCTCATCATCACTGTTGATTGCGGCATTACTGATTTTGAAGAAATTGAATATGCTAATAAATTTGGTGTTGACATTATTGTTATCGATCACCATGTTTTTCCTGAAAAAAGAATCGCAGCTTATTCGATAATCAACCCTAAGGATCCCGCCAGCAAATATCCTCTACCAAATATTGCAGCTACGGCTGTAGTTTTTAAAATGATAACTGCTTTATTAAACTCTTATGATAAGAATTTTTTGGAGAAACGAAACATAAAGGAAGGCTATGAAAAATGGTTTTTAGATCTTGTTTGTATTGCTACGCTGGCAGATGGCATGCCGCTTTATGATGAAAATAGAATTTTTGTAAAATATGGACTTTTTGTTATCTCCAAGACAAAACGAATCGGCCTTAAAACTCTAATGAAAAAATGCGGATTAATACCTGAAATTGACGAATTTAATTTAGTCACATCATTAAACGAATGGGACCTAAATTTTATACTTATTCCTCGTCTAAATGCAATGGGTAGAATGGAACATGCGTCTACTAGTTTTGAATTATTAAACTGTATTTCTGAGGAAGAAGCCTTACACTTAGTTGACAGGTTAGAATTTAAAAATAGAGAAAGACAAAATGTTGCTAATATAGTTTTTGAAACAGTAGAGAACCTCATTTCAAAAATGCCAAAAATTCCTGCTGTTATTTTTGAAGGCAATAAAAATTGGTTACCGGGTATTTTAGGTTTTGTCTGCGGTAAAATTTGCGAAAAATATTATAGACCTGTTTTTCTTTACTCAATTTCTAATGGTGTAGTTATTGGTTCTTGCCGCTCTATACCAGAATTTAATTTAGCAGAAGCACTAGATAAATTAAGAGACCTTCTTATTGAAGGTGGCGGTCATCCTTTTGCTGCTGGATTTAAAATTAAAACAGAAAATATTGAAAAATTTAAAACAGAAATTTTAAAATACGCTGAAAACCAATTAAAAGAGGAGGATTTAACGCCAAAAATAGAAGCAGAAATGGAAATTTTGCCTGATGAAATAAATTTCGAAATTTACGACGCTATAAAAAGTTTAGCTCCTTTTGGCAAAGACAACCCGAAGCCTATTTTCATACTAAATAATGTGGAAATTGCAGATTATCGAAAAGTTGGCAATGGAGAAAATCATTTAAAAATGAAGTTAAAATTTATTGATAAAGAAACCAATATTATAAAATTCTTTAATGCTATTGGTTTTGGTTTAAGTTTTTGGACTGATCAGCTTAAAATTGGGGATAAAATCAATATCTTATTTTCTTTAGAAGAAAATAAATGGAATGGCAATAGAGAATTGGAGTTAAAAATAATAGACCTAAAGTTTGTAAATAATTAAAAGAATTAATTAAAAACTTTAAAAGTTATGAATAAAATCATTATTTATACTGACGGCGGAGCGCGCGGCAATCCCGGACCGGCTGCTATTGGCATTATTATTGGAGATAAAAAATACTCTGATTATATTGGAGAAACAACAAATAATATTGCTGAATATAAAGCTGTAATCTTTGCGCTTAAAAAAACAAAACAATTAGTAGGTAAAGAAGAAGCAAAAAAGACTGAACTAATAATTAATATTGATAATGAATTAATTTATAAACAGAATCGGGGTGAATATAAGATTGAAGATGAAAAACTAAAACCTTTATTTATAGATATTTGGAATTTAAAACAAGATTTTAAAAAAGTAGAATTTAATTTAATTCCGCGTGAAAAAAATAAAGAAGCCGACAAACTTGTAAATGAAGAGTTAAATAAGAAAAATTCAGTATTAAAATTACAAATCTAAAACAAAAAATTTTAATTAATCTTCTTTTAAAACCAGAAAAATCCCGCTGCGACGGGACTTTTCTGGTTTTAAATCCTTAATAAACTATAAGCCGAATTCTGTATCCCGATTTTTTTTCGGGACGATGGCTATTTCTCTGTTCCGATAATTGCTTATCGGAATCAAGCGAGCAAGTATGGCTCTTGCACCTGGATTGTGAATACTTTTCACAATATTCACAATATTTTAGTTGCCAACTAAAATTAGGAGTTTGTCATATTTATTAGTTGCCCAATAAATAAGAGTAGTAGCTTTATTATCTATTTTGGCAGATAAAAACTGCCTCAATAGAAGCACCTACTCACTTTTCACCTTTCGCCCTAATTTTTATTAGGGCTAGTATCGTCTCTGTGACACTTGCCCTATTCCGATATTAATAAATTAAAAATTATTAATAGCGGAACGGCTGCTGTTAGCAGCTACCAATCCTATTACAGTTCATCAATTTAACTGTAATAGCGGTGTTCGGACTTTCCTCTCCGGAAAACCGGAGCAGCCATCAATTTATTAAGGATTATTTTTTATTATAGACATAAATTAAATAAAAAGTCAAGTTTGATTTTTTAAAAATTTAGTGTTAATATTAAGTTTATTAATGCGCCCTTAGCTCAAGGGATAGAGCGCCGCGCTTCGGACGCGGAGGTTGTGGGTTCAAATCCTTCAGGGCGCGAATGTAAAAAATTAGGGAAATACCGAAGAAATATATTTACAATATTTATAAATCAATTATTGAGAAAAATAAAGAAAAAATTATGGAAATACCTCAAACGATAAAAGACATTGTGAAGAAATTAGAAGACGCCGGTTTTGAAGCTTATATTGTAGGTGGTTGCGTCCGCGATTTCTTACTCGGCAAAAAACCGAAAGATTGGGATATAACTACTAATGCAAAACCTGAACAAATCCAAAAAATATTCCCTAAAAATTTTTATGAAAATGAATATGGCACTATTTCTGTTATCACTGAAGACAAAGATCCGACACTTAAAGTTGTTGAAATAACGCCATTTCGTCTTGAAGGAAAATATAGCGATAAACGTCATCCCGACGAGATTAAGTTTGCCGATAAACTTGAAGAGGATTTAAAAAGAAGAGATTTCACAATTAATGCAATGGCATTGCAAATTAAAAATGATAAGCAAAGAATTATAGATCCCTTTGACGGTTATAAGGATTTAAAGAAAAAAGTAATTAAAGCCGTTGGTAAAGCTGATGAAAGGTTTAAAGAAGATGCTTTAAGAATTTTAAGAGCTATTAGATTTGCCGTAAAACTTGAATTTAGAATTGATAAAGAAACAGCTGAAGCACTAAAAAACAATGCAAATCTTTTGGAATTTATCGCTAAAGAAAGAATACGTGATGAGTTAGAAAAAATTATTTTGGACAAAAATGCAGCAAAAGGGCTAGAACTGCTTCATAAATTAACATTGCTAAAATATATTATCCCGGAATTAGAAAATTGTTACGGAGTTACCCAAAACAAACACCATCAATATACGGTCTTTGAACATTTAATCAAGGCATTGGAATATGCGGCAAATAAAAATTTTGATTTAGAAACAAGATTAGCAGCGCTTTTGCATGATATTGGCAAACCTCAAACAAAAACTGGCGAAGGACCCGAAAGTCATTTTTATGGTCATGACCTTGTCTCAGTAAAACTTGCTACTGAAATATTGCAAAGATTAAAATTTTCTAAAGAAACGATCGATACTGTTTCCGCCCTTATTAGAAATCATATGTTTAGATATAACACTAATCCCGAATTAGGCGACGTAACAACTGATTCTGCAGTCAGAAGAATTATTAAAAACGTTGGAAGAAAAAATATTTTTAAATTGATAAATTTACGATTAGCCGACCGCTATGCTCAAGGAAATGTTAAAAAAATTGAAAAATTTGATTTAAGACACATAAAATTTAGAATGGAAAAATTATTAAAAGAACCATTGTCTGTTAAAGAACTAAAAATAAATGGCAATGATGTTATGAAAACTCTAAATATTAAACCTGGACCACGAATTGGTTTACTCCTTAACGCACTTTTGCAAGAAATCCTAGAAGATCCCACAAAAAATAATAGAGAAATGCTTTTACAAGAATTAAAAAGATTAAACGATTTATCAGAAAAAGAATTAAAGAATTTAGCGGACGAAGGCAAAAGAAATGCTACTCTTTATAATGAACAGGTAGAAACTGCGCTCAAAGAAAAATATTTTGTGAATCTACCGCCAAAAAATAAAACGCAAAGGAACAATTAATGTTTTGAATTTAAAGTCCCTGAGTTTTAATAAACTCTGCGTTTTAAGCGGGCTGTAGTATAGTGGTAGTACGCACGCTTCGGGTGCGTGTGGCTCCGGTTCGAATCCGGGCAGCCCGACCAATCTTAACCTAGCGGACTTTGCTTGCCCTGTATTTGCGACGGCGAACAGTAGTTATTTGCTCGCCTCTTTTTGAATTTAGCCAATGGATAGACCTGAGATGTACCCTATGTACCCAACGAGTGCAACGAGCTCTTGACAAATTTATTTAAAGATGCTAATATAAAAAAGGAAAGGGGATAAAAATAAAGGGGACGCAGATTAGCGCCCCCTATTTTTTTATTTTTGGAAAGAAATTTTTATGATATAAGAGAAAATAAATCCTATAGAATATGACTTCAAGAAATCTTATTTTACCCTAGCAAATTCCAGCCATTGGATTTGCTCAAAAACACTCCAAAAGTGTACCGATGTTTTTCATATTGTTCATTAGGGAGGCACATAAGCTCAAAAACATTTTGGAAAATTCCCAGACTTCTGACCCCCGACGAGTTCTCGGCTAACCCCCGCATAAGATCAAAAACATTTTGGAAAACTCCAAGAAGTTTTGAACCTCTGGAGTTTTTTAATCATATTCATTGTAAGTATACTAGTGTTAGAGGTTTCATCGGCCTCTACAATGATTATCTTAAATACAAGTATCTGATCCAAGAAAAGGCTAACAAGTAGGTTGAAATTATTGACTTTTTTGAAAAATATAGTTTTGAAAACAATGAAAGAAGATACGGTGGTCTCAATTGCTTGATCCCGGTTCAGAAATTGTTAAAATTAGAAATAGAAATCAACTTGAAAGAAAGTTCTAAAAATCAAAAACCCTCAACTGGCAATAATCAAAGTCGAGCAGTTGATGAA
>JBBIUM010000026.1:0-8980 GCA_037440245.1 Candidatus Yanofskyibacteriota bacterium
GGATGGCGGTAGATGTCTTTTGCAGTGAGTTGGCCTTGGGATAAAACCATCTGTATTGACGGCTGGTGTTTTACCGCCAGCGGATAATATCTCACAAGATACGGCGCGTAATCTTCCAAGCTGAGCCGTTTCTTGTGTTCGGATATTTTGCGCCAATGGTCTACTCGATGAACGGTAAACGCCAAGCTGTCTTTTGTCTCCGGCTCAACCCAAGAACGTGTAAGTGCCGATGTGCGATAATCCTGATAGAAACGGGCGAAGTCGTGCATCTGCTCCGTGCTGGCAAACGGCATCTCGAAAATCTTGGGTGCATCGAGATACTCGGTGATGAGATAACCGTAGCCGCGCTCCTCCGTCCACGGCTTGTGAGCGTAGAGAACCGGAACACGGACGAGTTTGCTCTGGTTTTGGTCGGTAAAATGCCTGACAATTTCGACTTCGTCAACTTCCGGTTTCAAACCTTGCAGTTTCAGCACCGCTGGTTTGCCGTTCAGCGAACCTTTGTAAATCAGGCTACCGATTTTACTCTTGTCGTAAATCAGGCCGCGGAAAATTTCTTTTTCCACGACAAATCCGGTCTCAGCAGTAACCTGCGCCAGAACTTCTGCTTCATGCTGTGAAAAGTCGTCTTGAGTGAAGTATTTTTCAGTGATTTTGTTGCTCATAGTTTCAGTCTCCTTTCTTGATTGTAGCGATTTTTGTCGCTTAAGAAAAGAGAGGAGCGCAGGCGGCTCCTCTTAACTGTTGTTCATGATGCGTTCCTTTCTTCGCAATTCCATCTTCTCGAAAAATGGAAACTGCGAAGAAAGCAAATTGAGCGGCGTGGCGACGAAAATCTGCTTGATTTTTGCAACGAGCCCCTTCGTCAGCTCGTAGGTTCTGACTTCGGGCCAGCAACCAAGAATCAACCGCGCCAGAATTTTTACCTTGAAGCTTCTCGCCCTGTCGCAGAAGATGACTAGGCGTTGATCAACAAGATGCTGCTCACGGATGATTCTGTCAACGCTCCGTAGATTCCCGTTCGTCGTTACGGAGGCTTCTTCCAAGATTATTGGCGTTTTGAATCAGCGCTATTTCAAGTACGAAGCCATCATTCCGGCCTCGCTGATTCCGGGCGCACTCTTGCGGTTTGTGTATCCGCCCGTGGCAACGATAGCCGTAACGCCGTTTCTTTTCACGAAAGAAATAACAGAATCAAGGTAGTTCTTCATCGGTTGGGTGAGATGACATCCGTATCCAAGCACAACAACCAAAGCGTCCTTTTTGGCCATTTTCCACCTCCATGAGTTATTAATTGTAAAAGGTTAGTTTACTTCCATATGATACAAAATAAAAACAACCTTGTCAAGGTTGCGTGCTGAACTTTTCAGCGAAACTAAAAACCAAATAGATTTCTGGAAGCGAGGGTGGGGCGGAATTTCTTTTCCCGAGTTTATTTCCCCGAACGGGGGCGGTAAACGCAAACTCCGAAGGAGAACGGGTTCCCTCCGGCCAAACTTTACAAATTGGCTGCGGGGCTTGGATTCGAACCAAGATTCCATGATCCAGAGTCATGTGTCCTACCCATTAGACGACCCCGCAATAATGAATGTAAATTAAATATATATCTCTCGCTCTTATCCTTTATAATGAGAACGCCATTAGAACGAGACTTTGTTTAGTGCTCCCCTAATGGTATTTTTAGTATAATAAGTTTTTTCTTTTTAATCAATTTTTGTTTTTATTATTTTCATTTTATAGAATCTATGTTATACTTATTTCTTATTTTATATCTTTATTTTTTTTATGATTATTAATGCTAATTTAGTTGCTAAAATAATAAAATACGGAGTGTATATATCCTTTTTTAGTTTGTTTATTATAAGCACAAATACCTTTTTCCCTTTTATAGTAGGCAAATATACATTTTTTAGAGTGGCAGTAGAGATACTTTTTCTGCTTTATTTATTTTTAGCTGTTGCTGAGAAATGCTTTCGTCCTCAATTATCGAAAATAGTAGTGTTTTTGTCTTTATTCATTATTTTCGGCGGTTTTAGTGTTATCTTTGGCGTTGACCCTAGTCATAGCTTCTGGTCTAATTATGAAAGAATGGAAGGATATTTAAGTTTAATTCATTATTTTCTATTTTTTGTAATAATAGCTGGCGTTTTTAAAGAAAAAAAAGATTTTGAAAGCGCTTTGAAAGTATTTTATATTGTCACTCTTTTAGTGGCATTGTATGGCATTTTTCAAAAATTACAATTAAAATTGCCATACATTTTTCTTTACCAATTAGATAGAATTGGTTCTACTCTTGGCAATCCTGCTTATTTAGGAACTTTAATGATGTTTGGCATTTTTTTTGGCATTTTGATTATTTATATTAGTAAAAATTTAATAGGGAGAATATTTGTTGCTATTGGCGTGATATTAGAATTTATAGTTCTGAATTTATCAGCAACTCGAGGGGCATTTTTGGGTTTGGCAGGAAGTATTTTAATACTTTTAATATTATCGTTCTTTTCTAATTTAGAAAAGAAATATAAAAAAATATTAGCTGCCATTCTTTGTTTCAGCGTTTTAATATCTATTTTTCTTTTTATTTTGAAAGAAACTCCTTTAATTAAGAATATTTATCCTCTCTATAGAATTATTAATTTTGATTTTGCAAGCAATACTATAAAATCCAGATATTTAGGTTGGCAGATGGCATTTAACGGATTTTTACAAAGACCTTTATTTGGGTGGGGACCAGAAAATTACCTTTACATTTTTAATCAATATTTTATTCCTGATTTTAAAAAATATGAAGGCGCTTCTTTTGATAGGGCACACAGTGTGATTTTTGATACCTTAACTAGTTATGGTCTTGTTGGTTTAATTTTAATTTTATTATTATGGTATTTTGTTTTGAAACAATTTTTTTATGAAGGACGTCGGACTAAAGATTTTTACTATTATTTATTTTTTGGAGTAATGATAGCTTATATTATTCAGGCTATTTTCATTTTTGACGTTTTAAGCACTGTTATTCCATTATTTTTAGTTTTTGGTTTTGCTCACTTCCTTTTTGTTTCGCAGACAAAAGAATTAAAAAGCACTACTGAGTATGAAAAAGATTATAATAAATTTTCTTTCCCTTTAATATCATTTCTAATTATATCTTTTATTTTTATTCTTATTGTGATTGTACCTTTTAATTTTAAGCCTTTGTTTGCTAATTTAGCTGGCGTCAAAGCTCTTGTTTATTTTGAGGCAGACATTAATAAATCTTTAGAATATTATAAAGAGGCTATAGCCTATAATACTTACGGAAATAAAGAAATAGAATTGAACCTTTTTCGTAAAATATTTAGTTATTTAAAACAAAGAAATAAAAATGTTAGTTATCAAGATTTAAATCAATATACAGATAAAGTTCTATCTGATATGGAAAAATATCTTAAAAATCACCCTCGCGATTTAGATGTATTACTGAGCTTAGGTGAAGTTTATAATAGCATTAATACCGAAGTTTATTTAAATAAGGCTAAACTTTTAGGCGAACAAGCAAAAATTTTGGCGCCGAAGAGAAAAGAAATTTACAATTTAATTATCCCCAATGATTTATATAGAAAAGATTATGTTTCGGCTTTGCAAAATATTAAAGAGGGGATGAAACTTTATCCAGATGACGCAGATTTGGAATTTTATTACGGCGCTTATCTATATTTGACAGGCGATATTCAAAAAGCAGAGGAAGTATTTCAGAAAATTTCAGCAAATAGAAAAGATTTAAAACAGCAAATAGAAAATTTTAAATCCAGCGTTAGCGTTTCTAAAAAATAACCTGAAAACTATGACTTTTTTCAAAATAATAATATAAGAGATGGCGAGAGAAAAATAATAAATAAAAATCCGAGTTATAACGGTTTTTTTATTTTTTAGATATGTCTTTTGAAAATTATTATCTTAAAATTAAAACCATTTTTTCTTGGTAAAGAATATTATAGCAATAATCGATGAAATTATTGAGATCAATATAATTAACCAAAAAGCATAAGGATGATTTTGAAAAGGAAGCGCTATATTCATACCATAAATACTTGATACGATAACCGGTAAGGTTAAGACAATGGCTATTGAAGTCAGCAGTTTCATTATACTATTTAAATTGTTAGAGATAATTGAAGCAAAGGTGGTCATTGTATTGAATAAAATTTTGCTAGTTGTGGTCGTCATTTCAATAGCTTGTCTATATTCAATAATAGTATCGTCAATTAAATTCTTTAATAAAATATAATCTTTTTCCGATATTAACTCTTTCCTGAATTTTTCTACAACAACATAATTAGTTTTTAGCGATGTTGTAAAATATACTAAACTTTTTTGCAGTTTCAAAAGTTCAAAGAGCTGTTCGTTTTTCATTGATTCCTGAAGTATGGTTTCATTTTCTTCAATAAGATAAATAATTTCGTTGAGGAAATTTAAGTACAAATCGGCAATGTAGAACATTATATACAAGATTAAGTTAGAATGATTATAAATTTGAATATTGATAGCTTTTTCAATAAAAATAGACTCTATAAATTTATTTCTTTTAGAAGAAATTGTTAAGACTTTATCTTCTGTTAAAATTATTCCAAATGGCAGTGTTTGATAGATTATCTCTAATTTGCTTTTTCTTATAGCGTAAGGCGTTCTTAAAACAATTAATATTCTATTATTTTCTTTTTCTATCCGGGCATTTTCATGAATATCTAAGGCAGACTTAAAAAAATCTTTTGGAATTTTTAAAGCTTCAATTAATTTTTTTATCTCTTGGGCAGAAGGTTCCGAAAAATGAATCCATTCGCTTTTTTCAATGCTATTTTCTTTGCTTGGTATTAATTTATAATTTACTATATTGAAGAATTGAGGCATATTGCTAATTGATTTTTAAAATTTATAAAAATTATTTACGAGAATCGGCCATTATGAATTATTAATCGTGTCTAAAAAAAGTAGATCGCGCCTTTGAAATTAAAAATATTTTGCTTCAATATAATTATATACAAGATCAAAGCGTTTATAAATAAGGCAATTGATTTAAATTGCAGAACCGATAACCTTGACTTGAAAAAAATTTAATTTATACTCTTTACTAGTAATTTAAAAATAGGAGGAAAGAATGAAGAAAAAAATTTTTTTAATTTCTCCAGTGAGACAATGTAGCAGTGCGCAAGAAAAAGAGATAGAAGGATACGTAAGGAAGTTAGAAGAAAAAGGACATAAGGTTTACTGGCCGAAAAGAGATACAAATCAAGATGATCCCATAGGATTAGACATCTGTTTGCAGAATGGGAAAGAAATTATTTTAGCGGATGAAATTCATATTTGGTGGGACCCGAGTTCGTCGGGAAGTAAATTCGATTTCGGCGTGGCATTTGCCTGTCTTCTTCTAAAAGATATTCTTCATAAAGAAAAAAATATCATTCTAGCGAATAAAGATGAAATAAAAGCGACGGTGGGAAAAAGTTTTGAGAATGTGTTGTTAATATTACAAATGTTAGAAGAAAAAAATTATATAGATGAATACTTAGAGAAAGTACGAAGAGAAATCGCCAAAAAATTGAAGAGAAATTGAAGAGAAATTAGAAGAGAAAAGATAAAAACTTTTTAAAAAAGAGTCATTGGCGTTGACTCTTATTATATTTAATCGCTCATTTCAATATTTTAACTAGATTATTTTATGATTTTTTAGGCGATGATTAAAGTAAAAATTTTTAAATTTTCATTAGCTTTATTATAGAAATAGAAATACTTTACTTTTGAAATTTACTTATTTTTAGTTTTTATTACCAACAAAATCTTTAGAATAAATTTTTGACTATCAGCTCTTTAGTCTAAAAGTAAATTAGCAGCATCAGCAACCTTAGTTGGTAATCAGACAATAAATCATTATAATTCTTCTAAATTTTTGTAGCCGAGGCAAAAAACTTAGAATCATTATCTGTTATAAAATTTTAAACCTCTTTACCGAAAATTCTTAAAAAAGTTATTAAACGCAAAATATTGATTTATTTAGCCGATTTTCATATTTTTTGATTTTATCTTTTGCCATTTCAAGGGCTATCAAACGAGGGTTTTTATTCTTTTTTATACTTTCTTCTAAAACAGATTTGACGGTTTTTGTAATTTTTTCTTTCACCATTTTAAACATCTTTTTCGGATTATAACCGCGGTATTCCGCATAAGAACTGATGACACCGCCGGCATTGGCCACAAAATCAGGAACAATAAGAATGCCTTTCTTATAAAGTTCTTCTTCAATGGCTTCGCTCATCGGAATATTGCCGGCTTCAACAATGATTTTTGCCTTAATTTTATCCTTGTTTGATTCATTAATGACATCGGTTATGGAAGCCGGAATTAATATATCAACTGGCAATGCCCAAAATTCATCAGCTGAAATCAGAGAACAGTTTTTGCAGTTAGCAAGAGATGATCTAGATTTGATAATTTTTTCCATTTCTTGTTTGTCAAACCCATGTTCGGCATAAAAAGAACCACTTTTATCCGCTAGTCCAACTACTAAAGCGCCCTTTTTTGTAAGATATTGCCAAGCAAAAGAGCCAACATTGCCAAAACCATGAATGGCGATTTTTGCGCCCTTAAGAGAAATTTTCATAATTTCTGCCGCAACCGCCGTTGCCTCGGCAACGCCAAAACCAGTAGAACCGAATTCATGAGGGATGCCGCACTTTTCTCCTTTTTTGCCGAAAATTTTCATACAAAGATTTGCCGGTTTGCCAGTAGCCGAACGCCAATTGCCGGTTGCCTCCACAAACCACTGCATTTCCTTTTCTCCTGTGTTTACATCAGGTCCGGCAATGTATTTCTTGGGTGTAAATAATTTTATTGCTCTGGCAAAACTTTGGATATACTGCTTTTTTAATTCCTCAGATCCTCCGCGCCAAATAATCCCCGCTTTTGCTCCGCCAAAAGGAATATCAGCCAAGGCATTTTTCCAAGTCATCGTCCGGGCTAAACGCCAAATTTCTTCTTCGGTTACATCCGCTGTCATTCGAATGCCGCCTTTGCCCGGGCCCAATGCCGTATTATCAATCACCAAAAATCCCTCCATTTTTATTTTGGGGTCATAAACTTTTACCATATATTCAGGACCGAATTCGTCTTTTTTGATTTTTGTCTCTACTATTTTAGTATCCATAAAAATCTTCAAGATATATTTTATTACTATCTATATTTAAACGAGCCAATATCTCCCTTACCGCCGCAACCATCGGCGGTGGACCAACAATATACCAACTTTGCTCCTTTAGATTTTTGACAGATTGTTTAATAAATTCTTCATCAATATAGCCAAATTTGTTTTTTAAGATAAAGCGCGAGTTTTGTCTTGCTATTTCTTCTAACTCATCTAAATATGCCCCGCTTTCCTTATTTTGATTAGCATAAAGCAGTGTAATTTGATAATTTAATTTATTTTCATTAACGAATCGTATCATACTTAAAAAAGGCGTAATGCCAATTCCGCCAGCGATAAAAACCAAAGGACGCAAACTATCTTTAGGAAGGGTAAAATAGCCAAAAGGGCCTTCTATCTCAACTAAAGAACCGAGCGGCAACTCCATTAGCGTTCTTTTAAATCCGCTTCCGGAATCGCGAAAAGCAATGCTTAATTTGTTTTTTTCATTTGGCGAAGAAGCAATGGAAAAAACGCGCGAGTTTCCTTTAGGATCAGGATAAAGAAGATTTGACACACTCACCCGAATATATTGTCCGGCTAAAAAATCAAATTTTTGACCGGATAAATCAAAAGAAACCTCGCAGGTTTTTTCGGCAATTGTTTTTTGTTCTAAAATTGGCAGTTTAATTTTTTGAATTTCCATCGTATTAATATTGTCAGCTTTTTGTCGGCCAACTTCTTTGACAAAAACGGTGAGCTGAAGAATTGGTACGCCAAAAGCCATTGCCAAGAATGGATACTGAAACCAGTTTGTTGCCGCCGGATAGCGCCAAAGTAGAAAATATATCCCATGCGCCGCGGCAAGATAAAAAATCACATAAGCCATTGAATGCAGCCATTTCCATGATAATGGACCTAAAAAAATTACCGCGCGATCAGACGAGGTTATCGCTAAAATTAAAGCCCAAAAGAGAGCGATTAAGCCAAGCAGACGAGGCAATTCAATATCAACTTCAAAACGGAGATATTGATTTACGACAAGAAAATGAGCCAATGCCAGAAGAAAAAACCAAATTCCTGTTTCTCTTCGCCAAGATAAGATTCGCGCCGCCGGCTTCCATAATTTTGCTAGGGGTCCAATGGCTAAGGTAAAAGTCAAAAAGGTAAAAGCCGTGTCAGCCAAAGCTCTGCCAAGTCTTACATTTAAAATAAAATCTTTTCGCGACAAAACCGATAGATAAACTAAACCGGCGCTTATCAAAAAAATAAAAAAATGCCGCGCCGTTAATTCTTTTTTTGTTTTCTTATTCAAGAGCATTGTTATATTTTAAGTTCGCCGATATAAAAAGTGTTTAATAATTCTAATGCCTTATCTGAATGCGGTTTCCCCTTTTCTCCTTTTGTTTGAAATGCTGAAGTTGCGTCTTTGCCACAATAAGGAAGAATAGTTTCCGGTTTTCCTTTATGATAAGGAAGATATTCTGTGACATTGTAAATTTTTTTGTTGATAATTAACCAGCAGTCTTTTTCCGAATTATGAAGAGCGACCTCAGCGGCAGTAAAAGATAATTGTTTTGTTGAATCGCCGCCAGCTGATTTAGCATTTATATTTGCATTTTCTGCCGGTTGTGCCGGCGAAACATTTGTGGTATTTTCGTTTTGCTTATTACTTCCTGCTTTATTAATTTCAGGCGCTTGGCTGGCACTCTTTAAAAAGATAATTACTCCTATCGCAATCATACTAATAACCACCAGCGGAATAATTATTTTTTTGCTCATAAAACTTACATGTACTCTCCAACCACTTCGGTAACGAAATGATTAGATGAA
>JBBIUM010000027.1:0-8974 GCA_037440245.1 Candidatus Yanofskyibacteriota bacterium
CTAAATCCAAAATCCTCAATTCTAAACAATATTAAAATTCAAATGTTTAAAATTTGCGCTTTAAGTTTTGCGCTTTGAGTTTCTATTTTGAATTTTTCTTTTTCATTTTGCATTTTGATTTTTGGTTTTTGAATTATAAGTTGTAGCTTTGCGCTTTGACTTTGAGTTAAATTTGATATTTGAATTTTGGGTTATTATTCAGTATAAATTGAAAATTAGCAATTTAATAGAAAATTATCCGTCAAGGCCGGATGCAACTGTGGCGGGAAAATTCAAAATTAGTTTTAGGATTTTAGTTAAAACTATTAACTAATTAATCAGTAACTATGTTTAAATATTTAGTATTCTACATTTTTTCCACAGTTTATTAACAATTATTTAATTTTTGACATCTTTTTCAGTGATTTTGAATATATTTTATAAATTGTTATACTAGTATTATTATAATAAAATAGATAAAAGATATTTTTAAATTTTTTAATTTTAAAATTTGTATGACACTAGACGAACTCTGGACAGCTGTATTAACCGAAATTGAATTTAATATTTCAAAAGCTAATTTTAATACTTGGTTTAAGGATACCAATCTTATTAGCTGTGAAAAAAATTTAGCCCAAATAGGGGTACCAAATGGATTTGTTAAAGACTGGCTAGAAAACAAGTATAAAAAAGTTATATTAAAAATATTAAGAAAAAACGATCCGTCTATTAAAGATATTACTTTTAGAATACAAAAAGAAACTAAAAAAAGAGAGGAAAAATCAGTAGAGGAACTTAATCAAAAATTAAATTTTGACTATATCTTAATAGATCAAGAAACCGGCTTAAATCCAAAATATACATTTGAGTCTTTTATAGTTGGCTCTTTCAACGAGGTTGCTTATGCTGCAGCGAATTCAATTATTAAAAACTTGGGTTTATTATATAATCCTTTATTTATTTATGGTGGCGTGGGTTTAGGAAAAACACATTTAATCCAAGCTATTGGAAATGAAATTAAAAAAATATATAATACCAAATCAATAAAATATATAACATCGGAAAAATTTACGAATGATTTTATCAATGCTTTGTCAAATAAAAATGTTGATAATTTCAGAGCTCAATTTGAAAATATAAATCTTTTAATCATTGATGATGTCCAATTCTTTGCTGGTAAAGAAAAAATCCAAGAAGTATTTTTCAATATTTTCAATGATTTATACAATAAAAATAAACAAATTATTATTTCAAGCGATCGTCCACCTCATATAATACCAACAATAGAAGAAAGATTAAAATCAAGATTTCAGGGCGGTATGATAACAGATATTGGTTATCCTGATTTTGAAACACGTGTTGCTATAATTAAGAAAAAATTAGATATCCATAAAGAAACTTTATCAGAAGAAATAATTAATTACATAGCTGCTAATGTTCAAAAAAATATAAGGGAATTAGAAGGCGTATTGAATAAAGTTTTACTTTATAATAAAATACAGAATAATTTAACATTAGACGTTGTTAAAAAAATTTTTGAAAAAGGTAGTAAAAAAATTAAAAAAATGACAACTTTTTCTAATATAGTAAAAATTGTCAGTGAATTTTTTGATTTAAAAGAAGAAGAATTATTAACTCCTTCTAGAAAATCTGAGTATGTAATAGCTAGACAGTTTATTATGTATTTATTAAGAAACGAATTAAAATTATCTTATCCTGCAATAGGAGAAAGATTAGGCGGCAAAGATCATACTACAGTGATGTATGCCTGTAAAAAAATAGATGAGGAGTTAAATAATAATGAAGAAATTAAACAAATTTATAATAATTTAATTCAAAAATTATATTTAACAAATTGTTAATTAAATATTAATTAATATAGAAAAGATTGTTAATTTTATTTTTTAATTGACTGAGTTTTAATAAATTATTAACACCTTATTCCAATAATATTAAACCTCTATATAGTATATTTTAATAAATATTGATGATTAATAATAAAAATAAATTTATTTAAATTCAAAAATATGAAATTTATTTGTTTAAAAGAAAATTTAAAAAATAAACTTAATATAACAGATAAGATAGTGACAAAAAATTTAAATTTACCTATTTTAAATAATATTTTAATAGAAACTGATAAAAATAAAGTTAAAATATCATCTACTAATTTAGAAATAGGAATTATAAGTTATTTACCTGCTAAAATAGAAGAAGAAGGTTCAATTTCAGTTCCTTCAAAAACAATAACATCTTTTATTAATAATTTACCAAATGATAAAGTTATTTTATCAACTGATAAAAAAAATATTTTAAATATTAAATCAGATGATTATAAAACAAATATTAATGGTATTGATAGTAAAAATTTTCCAATAATACCTAAAATTTCTTCTAATAATGAATTACTTATTGAAGCACAAAAACTTAAACTAGCTTTAAGGCAATTAATTAATATTATTAATAATCAGGAAATAAAGGTTGAATTAAATGGTTTGAATTTTAAAATAAAAAATAAAATTTTAAAAATTGCCTCAACCGACACCTCACGGTTAGGAGAAGTAGTTTTGTATTTAAATAATGACATAAATCTTAATCAATCTCTTATAATTCCTTCAAGGACATGCCAGGAAATACTTAGAATTTTAAACGATAATAATGATTTAATAAAAATCATATTTGATGAAAATCAAGTTGCTATAGAATTTGACGACATTAAAATAATTTCCCGATTAATAAACGGTCAATTCCCTGATTACGAGAATGTAATTCCTAAATCCTTTAAATTTAATGCTATAATACCAAAAAATGAATTGGTTAGTGCGATTAGAACAGTGAGTATTTTTTCTAGTAGAATTAATGATATTAAACTAAAAACTAATGTTAAAAAGTTGTTAATTGAATTATCTTGTCAAAATTCAGATATTGGCGAATCAGAAACAAAAATAAATTGTGAAGAAGCTAAAGGAGAAGATTTTGAATTAATGTATAATTATAAATTTTTATTAGAAGGAATAGAAAATATAGAAGATGAAAAAGTTTTTTTGGGCATTTCTTCAGATTTAGAGCCATTATTTTTAAAAGGATTTAAAGACGAATACAAGTATATTTTAATGCCTCTTAAGGTGCTTTAAATACTTTAAAATATGTTCAATAATATCTCAGATATTATAAAAAGAAAACCCTATTTTAATAATTTATTATTGAGAAAAAATATTTTAGAGCAAATACGCTATTTTGTAATAAAAAATAATATTGATTTAAAAGAAATAGAAAGTATAGATATAAAAAATAAAAAAGTTTTTTTAAAAACAAAAAAACTTTTTATTAAAAATATGCTGTATTATAATAAATCAGAAATAGAAAAGAAATTATTAATTAAAATTATTCTAGTATAAAATATAATTTGTCTTCATTAAAATTACTAAATTCATCATAAACATATATTTTAATAAAATGATTACCCGGTTTAGTATCTTCTGGTAAAGTTAAAACGGCTTCATAAGGGTATACCGAATCAGATTCTAAAAATAAGACATCATCAAGCAAAAAATTTGCTTGTTTTATTTTATATTTGCTTTCGATAGCAATTTTTATATTAATCTTATCCCCGGTCTTAACTCTTAAATTTTGGCTGGGTTGAATAATTGTTATTTTTGGTTTATTTTCTTTGGTATGAATATAGTCATATTCCTTAGGCGGAGGTATATTATATTTTTTATCAGGATATTTTGCATTTTGTTCATTAACCCATTTTAAAACTGGTTCTTCCCAGTTATAAAATTGAGGATCGCTTTCAGGTGATTTTGGAGGGTCTCCTAATATGTTATTTTTATCTATATAGTATAAGATATTATGGACTTCAATATATTTTTTTTCTTCGATATATTCTGGCGGCGTATATTCTGTTGCTAACAAACTTGTCAATTTATCTATTTTGACATTAACAGAGTTTTCAAAATAGCCATCTAAAATAGATTTTCCAGTTATTATTTCTTGAGGTTTGGTAAAATATTCCACAGGTTGATTCTTTAAGGCTTCTGTCATAAATTTATTCCAAATCGGTCCGGCAGCTGAAATACCTGCGCCACCCTTGGTCATTTCTTTATTATCATTATTGCCAACCCAGACACCGGTAACAAGCGATGGTGTATAGCCAATAAGCCAAGCATCTCGATAGTTTTGTGTTGTTCCTGTTTTTGCCGCTGCTGGTCGGTCAGCAAGTTTTAAGTAACTATCGACGCCAAAAATTGGCGCGCGAGCTTCATTGTCGGAAAGAATATCATTAATATTTCTAGCAACTTCAACGTCAAGGACTCTTATTTGATTATCTTTGTATTCTTCTAAAACCTTACCATTTTTATCTTCTATTTTAAGAATGAAAGACAGGGGGTGTTTAATGCCTTCTTGGGCAAATATGCCATAAGCGTAAGTTTCTTCTAATAATTTAACTTCTCCTCCGCCTAAAACCAAAGCCAAGCCAAATCTTTCTCTGGGTTTTAGTGTTGTTATGCCCATACTTTCGGCAGTGTCAATACTGTCATTAATTCCGGCTAAATATAAAACTTTAACCGAGGGAATATTTAATGATTGCGCTAAGGCTTGTCTAAGAGTAACCGGTCCCCTTGTTTTTTCATCATAATTTTTAGGCTTAAAAGATATTAGACTATCTGTTGAAAACTCTGTTTCTAAATCAAATACAATTGTATTAGGTGTTAAGCCTTTTTTAAAAGCTGTGGCGTAAACAAAGGGTTTAAATGAAGAGCCTGGTTGTCGAGGTTGTAGCGCCACATTAACATTGCCATCGTTTGTTATATCAAAATAATCCCTAGAACCAACCATAGCTAAAATTTGTCCGGTCTTAGGATCTATACTAACCAAAGAAGCATTTTTTGCTTTATATTTTTTTTCGTTTATTTCTGCTTGTTCTTTAACTATTCCTTCGGCAATTTTTTGTAAATTAAAATCAAGGGTTGTGATGATTTTCAAACCCCCGATTTTTAAGAAATCTTCTCCATATTTATCTTCAAGATATTCTTTTACATACATTACAAAATGAGGAGCGACTATATTTGTTAAAGGAGGTTTAAAATTTAATTCTTGATTTTTGGCCGTTTGAAACTCTTCTTTGCTAATATAACCTAATTCAAGCATTTTGCTTAATATATAATTTTTTCTATTTAATAACTCATTTTTGTGAGAACCATATGGCGAATAGTAACTAGGTGCTTTTGGTAATGCGGCCAAAAGAGCTGCCTCAGCCAAATTTATATTTTTGGCGTTTTTGCCAAAAAATGTTTGACTTGCAGCTTCTATGCCATAAGCGTTAGAACCATATGGAATTTGGTTTAGATAGAATTCTAATATTTCTTTTTTAGAATATTTTTGTTCTAATTCCAGCGACAAAACAATTTCTTGGATTTTTCTAACAAAAGTTTTCTTTTTAGTTAGTATAATATTTCTTATTAACTGTTGGGTAATTGTTGAGCCTCCCTGCGCTAAACTTTTATGGAATATGTCGGTAATAATTGCCCTAATAATAGAAGTAAATTTTATGCCATGATGTTTATAAAAGTCATTGTCTTCGGCGGCAATAGTGGCTTCTGCAATATATTTTGGCAAATCATCTATTTTTATAATTGTTCTTTTTTCTTCGCCATAGATTTCGTAAAGTATATTTTCTCCGGTGCGGTCAAAAATTTTCGTAGATTCAAATCTTTCAATATCTTGGATATGTTCTGGGTCGGGGAGGTCCTTAGCAAAATAAATAAAAATAGAAACTATTAAAAAAAATAAAAATAATACCCCGCTTAAAAACAATTTAAGTAAAAAAAGAGACCTACTTTTCTTTTTTTTGGAATATCTTTGCAACATAAAAATATAAACAAATCCCCCGGCGGGGATTTGTTTATAGGTACTAATTAAAATTCTTCATCTGTGTCATCTAAGTATTCATCATCTAAGTTTTCTTCTTCCTCTTCTTCATCTAATCCTAAGTCTTCTTCAAATTCTTCATCAAAATTTTCTTCTTCCTCTTTTTTCTTTTTTTCTTCAACTTCTTCGTCGGGATAAATTTCTTCATCTTGATCTTGTAAATATGGAATAGTCATATTTTATTTAATAGATTTGTTATTTTATAACTTCTTCGACCTTCTTAATATATTTTTTACAATATTGATAATATTTAATAAAAAAAATAAGTCAATATCTGGCTAGGATAAAATAAGAAAATCCAAGAAGTTTGAGTTTTTATTCAACTACATTAATTTTTAGGATTTTTAATATTTTTAATGAGATAGAGCTTTAAATTTTGGTTTCTGAATCAAGCTTTTATAAATATTAAAACCATAAATTGCAGCTGCCAGAGCATCGGCAGCATCGTCTGGTTCAGGTAATTCTTTTAGGTTTAAAAGTATTTTTACCATTTTTTGAACTTGTGTTTTATCGGCTTGGCCATATCCTGTTACAACTTGTTTAATTTGAAGTGGTGTTGGCTCGATGATTTTATATTTTTTTAATATAGATAAGTATAATAATACCCCTCTCGCTTCGCTGACCCTGATAGCCGTTTTTAAATTTTTATAAAAATAAATATCTTCTATTACTACGGCATCGGGTTTGACATTTTTTAATATTGAATTGTATTGCTTCCCAATTTCAATTAATTTGTCAGCTTTATTTAATTTTGGTTTTGTTGTAATACAACCAAAGCCCAAACATTGTATTCGTTTTTTTTCTGATTTAATAATGCCGTATCCTATTGTTGTTGTGCCAGGGTCTAAGCCTAAAATTATCATAAATCTTAAATTGTGTTTTCTTCATCTAAAATTGTAAAGATAAAAATAGATTTTGTTTTGTCTCAATCTCTTTTAATCAATTAGTTTTTACTCATTAGCCATTTTGATATTGGAATAAATCTCTGTAATATCATTATGATTATTCAATGCTTCAAGTAAGTTCTCTATTTTTTTTATGTTTTCCGGATTAGTTAGGGAAATTTCATTTTTAGGTAACCATTCCAACGACAGAGAATCAATTTCTATTTGATAATCGGCAATAAGTTTTTTGAATTTTTCAAAATCTTCAGCCTTGAAATAGATGATCAAGGTATCATTTTCTGTTTTTATGTCTGTGGCGCCGTTATCAATGATTTTTAATTCAAAATCAGGGATGTCTTTTATTTTTTCTTTTAAAATTTTAATTATCCCTATCCTGTCAAAAAGCCATTTTACCGATCCTTCTTCGGCAAGTTTAGCGTCATATTGAGATAAAATATGCTTGATTTCTGATATCATTCGTTTTTTGTTATCAGTTACTCCTTCGGTTAAAATAGCAGTTCCTTCTGGGCCATAGATTTCGAGGATTATATTTTCTAATGCTTGACCTTTCGTTTCTTCTCCAGAAGCTTTTTTAATTGCTCTTTCTATATTTTCAGCAGGCATATTCACAGATTTTGCTTTTTCAATAGCCATTTTTAAAGAGGGGTTGGCCTCAGGGTTAGGCCCTTTTTCTTTTACAGCAACAGTAATGAGACGAATAATTTTACTGAAGATTTGTCCTCTTTTTTTGTCTTCTAAGCCTTTTTTATGTTTTATTTGTGCCCATTTTGAATGGCCAGACATAAGTTTTTAACTATTTATTACAAATTTTTAAAAGAGAGTTTTAAGATTCTTGGTTTAGTTAATTTATAATTTGTAAAATAAAATTTTTAATTGACTTTATTAAACTGATTATAGCATTTAGTGGTTGAAATATTAAAGAAGTTGCCAGTCTATTTGGCTTTTTTATTTGTTGGATTTTTTTAGAATTGGTAAGTAATTTTTCTTCTTCTAAATTTAAGCTAAGGTTTTGAGAAGAAGTTGCTGAAATTGCTTGACTTTGAAATTGATAATTGCTGGGTGTTTTTTGCGCAATAATTGAAGGTGTGGGTTTCAGGCCTTGATTATTTAAAGATAGCGGTTGGTTATCAATAAGGGCAGCTGATGTTGAGCTAGGAAGGTTGCGGGGCATAAACGTTAGGTTTGGAGAAGGCGTGCTTGTTGTTTGCGGCATTGGCGTCGCTGGCAACATTGTTGGATTTAATGAAGAAAGAGGTGGCGTAACGATGACAGTAGGGGCTGGAGTTGTATTAAGTGGTGTGGGTGTGTTTGTTGGGCTTGGTGGAGCGGCGCTTGGCGTGGCTATTGGTGTTGGATATACAGGAGTTGGGCTTGGTAATGAGTTATTATTTGAAAGGTTAGGTGTTGGCGATGAAAATTCTTGCCAATCAGACGAATTATTTTGATCCGCGCCATCTATTTTTCTGCCAAGACTTATTCCTTCTGTTTTGCTGATAGCAACAGCATCGCTTTTTTGCCAGATTCCAGCTTCAAAAGCCGTTCCTTCCCAGGTTTGTCCGCTTTTGCCATATTCTATATAATCAACAATAGTATCTTTATTGTGTTCTGAATTTTTAAATAAAGCAACCCAACCATAACTGTTGCCCATGTTATTGGTGAAGCCGTTTGTGGAAGTAAAGAATTCATTGTTGGTATTGATACCATTTTTGCGCCACCAAACTATAATAAATTGATGAGGCGGAATTATTGTATTTGGCGGAAACTGGAAGTAATCGCCGCTAGTTGCGTTTAATTCATAACCGCCAATATTAACATTTTCATTACTGTTATTGTAAAGTTCAATCCATTCTTGGCCAGTATCTATTCCATTAGGATTAAAAAGAATTTCGTTGATTTTAACCTCTGCCAAAACATTATGAGCTGATAATGATAATGAAATGAATATCAGAAATATAATCAAACTGTTTAAAAAAAGATTTTTCTTCATAATTTATTTAAGATTTAAGAAGAAAATTTATAAGATGATTTATAAATATAATCTTTTCTATTTTCTTTGTCAATTTCAAACCCTAATAATAGCAAAACTTAAAACCACAGCTGAGATGTAAATCCTAAATCCAAAATCCTCAATTCTAAACAATATTAAAATTCAAATG
>JBBIUM010000028.1:0-8696 GCA_037440245.1 Candidatus Yanofskyibacteriota bacterium
TTGGTTCGAACTTCCGTTTGAGCGGGCAGAAATTGTTTTTTGATTTCAAAAATCCTTATAAAATCGTTGCTTTTGCCGAGCCCGAGCGTAGCGAGGGCAAGACAACAATCGCCCAAAAACCTAATTTTGAATATTGGCGGAAGCGGGAGGATTCGAACCTCCGATCCGATTGCTCGGATACCGGTTTTCGAAACCGGCTCATTCAACCACTCTGACACGCTTCCTTTATTCAATCTCAATGCCGCAGACATTTTCTCAATTTCTATAATCTTATATAATTTAAAAAAAATTTACAATAAAAAACGGGTCTGGCCCCGTTTTTAATTAAATATTTTCTTCTTTATCTTTTATTTTTCTTAATTCATCTTCCAACTCTTCAAGAGTATAAAAAACTTCTTTAGCGAATTTATACATCACATCCCATCTTTCCGGCTTATCAAGTAAAATATAACCTTTCTTACCTCGCCCAATAACATAACCCAATTCTAAATGTGCTGATTTCCCCGCAGGTAAACAAAGTACAGCAATATCGCAATTATTCAGATGTTTTAAATCAAACTGGAAAACATGATCGGCTGCCAAACCATTCAAGGCCTCTTTATAAGTACGGCCTCTTTCTTTTTCATAATCCCGCCATTTATCATCCGCTTCTGGACCAGCAGCATACCAATCATCAAAAACATCAAATCCAAGTTTTCTTAATCTCTTTGCTATTTTAGGAATTTCAGAATTCCTTAAAGATCCGATCAAATATATTTTCATTTTTATGAATCCTCCTCTTTTTTTATTTTTATTTAATTTTTAAAAATGTGATAATTTTTTTCTTCGTATTTCTAATGATTTTATTTAATCGCTCAATCCGGAGGGCAGGATTCGAACCTGCGTAGGGATAAACCCGTCAGATTTACAGTCTGATGCGATTGGCCACTCCGCCACCTCCGGCCTTATTTCCAAAATAAAAATAAAACAGTTCAAAATAAAATTACGGAAATTTATTTCTAATTTTAGAAAAGTGCCTGCGGGAGGATTCGAACCTCCGACCCAACGCTTATGAAACGTTTGCTCTACCGCTGAGCTACGCAGGCATAAAATCAATAAGAAACCTGGTAACTGCTGAAAATAAAGTTAATCATCTTCAACTAACTAATGCGAGTGGGGGGAATCGAACCCCCGATTCATCCTTGGCAAGGACGTGTTTTACCACTAAACTACACTCGCAAAAATATTCTTTATTTTAAATTCTAATTTAAAATATTGTAAGATAAAAAATTTAGAAAGTAAAGCCTTTATCAAATCCTGAATTTCAGAAAATTAAACGAAAATAGCTAAGAAAAATTTAAATTAATCCTAAAAAATCCTAAAATTTTATATTTTATATTATTCCCAACAACATCCAAAACATTAATTCTCCTGGCTGAAGAGTCCAAAAAAAATGATCTAAAATTCCAAAAAATAGAATAATAAAAATAAAAGAAAGTGAAACTGGATTTAAAAATATCTCCTTTCTTAATTTTAAAAGAAAAAATAATCCTAAAACAAGGATGCCAACAATTCCTACTTCTGAAGTTATAAGCAAAAAAATATTATGAACTGGTTCATATTGCCACGACTCAAGTCCCTTAAAATGATCTTTAAGGTAGTTTATATAGTTACCTAAGCCAACGCCCAAAAATGGATTATCTTTAATTATTTTTAGCGCAATATTTGAATATAAAATCCTTTGATTTATTGCTTGTTCGTTAAAATTAATATTAAGGCGTAGATATAGTTCATTAGGAAAAATTACAAGTAACGCAATAGAATAAATTATAAAAAACAAAAGCAGAAATTCTAAATTATTTTTAGGCACAAAAGGATTCTTTAAATTAAGAATTATAAAAATAAGATTAATTAAAACCCACAAAATCCAAGCAGTCCTTGAAAAAGTCAGAAAGACACCAGTCGAAATTAAAACATAATAAAGAAAATAGATCTTTAAAGAGTGCTTAAAGTGAATTCTTTGTATAATTAATTGGACAAGAAAAACAAAACTAATTAGCAAAAAGGCGGCTAAAATATTTGGATGAGGAAATGTCCCATAGCTTCTTATTAAGACTTCATCAAGTGTCGAAATTTTTGCCACTCCAGCCAACCAAGGCTTTATTAAACTTTCTCCTAAAACTCTAAGGCCTAAATCGCTCTGAATTATAAATTGGATTATAGCTATCGCGCTTTGCGTTAAAGCACTGATTATCAAAATTTGGCCAACTTCCACTTTACCTTTAATATTTGCCTTTATAAAAATGAAAAGCCATAAAAATTCTATAAATTTTATCAAATGCCAAAAGTCAAGACGATTATTGATTTTATTATAGCTAAAGAAAACTGACAAAATTACTATGATTAAGAAAATCGCCAAAAAATAATTGCCGCGATATTTTACTAAAGAAATTATTTTTTGATATTGTCTTTCGCTTATCCAAAGAAGAAATAAAATAAAGATAAAAATATCACTAAGATAAACATAAGCTGAATTATAAATGTAACCACTGCCAGATAAAAAAAACCGTATTTGAAACGGAATTAAAATAATAATAATAAGGAATATAAAATTTTTAATTTTCGTTAGCATATTATAAATTAACAAAATAATAAATTACAGCAGCAATAAGAAAAATCATAATTAAATAATTTAAGAATGACGGCATCTTGATGATATCAGATTCCCCCCTCATTCCCTTAAGCTTCTCATGAATGAGAACCAAAACTATTCCTTCTATACCTATAGATATAACGCCCACTGCCTCCAAGACATTAATAAAATTTATATTTTTAAAGAAGAAGACAAATAAAAAAGGAATAAACACAACTAAAGAAGTGGCTAATATTTTTGGCAGTTTAAAATCAAAAATGAAAACTTTTTTTAAATAAAGATTAAAAACAAAAACAGAAGTTATAACGGCTAAAAATCCAAAAATTTGTCCAATATACGCCAATAGTCTATTTGATGCCAGGTTAAAAAACACATTTACCGATATTGTAGTTCCATCTAACCCGAGTATACCAACCACAAATAATAAATATAAAACAGCAGGAATTAGAGTGCCAATAATAACAGCTTTTTTAAGCAATTTCTTATCCTGCAAAATCTCTTTTAATTCAGGCACGGCATTGCCGCCAGCCAAGCTAAAAAGAATTACGCCATAAGGTAGAAAAAAATTTTTAAAATCGACGAGCGGCAGATTGTTTAAATTTATTTTTCTAACTCCCATACTAAAAAAAATTATAACTATGCCAATAAGCAAAAAGTTAATTAAGGCTTCAAGTTTAGCTACCAATTTAATGCCTTTAATTGCCGCTAGCGAAGCAATAATCCAAAAAATAAATAAATAAATTTTAAAATCGGGACCTAAATAAAATTTTAAAGAACCAGCGAGAAACTGACTGCCTAAAAGAAAATAAGCAATAATAGCTCCAAAAAAACCAAATATTGTTGAGCAGGCAACAATAATTTTCGCTTTATTACCAAGATATTTTTTGGCATAACCAACTAATCTATGATTTTCTACCGTTTCAAAAGAAATTTCCGCCCAAAAAAGATGAATTATTATAAGTATTATTGCAACAATAATTAAATAAAAAAAACCAAGCAAGATGCCGGCTTTATAAAAAACATAAGGAAGTCCAAAAATTCCAACTCCGACAATTGTTCCAACCAATGTTGAAATAGCAAGAAGAAATTTTTTATTCATAAATAAATTTTAATTATTGCTATTTTCAATTAGTGCTGCTTCTCGTGAGATAATTCGCATTGGCTCTCTAATCTTTTTTGACGCCTTTTCAATAAAAATTCTTCCAGCCATCTAAAGGTATAAAGTATTATTAAAGAAAAAAGCGCTAAAAATATGCTCGTAATATATAATTCAACAGCCACAAGCATTCCTACCGCTGCGACCATCCATAAACTTGCCGCTGTTGTTAGACCACGAACTTTATGTTCTTCAAGCATAATAACGCCAGCGCCAATAAAACCAATACCGACAACAACTTGCCCCGCCATTCTTGAAGGATCAAAACTTTGCCCTCCGATTCCTAAATAATTATATTTGGAAATAATGGTAAAAACCGTACTGGCAACAGCCACAAGTATATGTGTTCTAAATCCCGCTGATTTTCCGGAAGTCTCTCTTTCAATGCCAATAATACCTCCTAAAACTGCCGATAGGATAATCTCTAAGATTGCTTTTAATTCAAAAGGATTCATACTTTTTAAATTTTTGCTAACCAAAAAATAAATTAAATTTCCTTAAATAAATTAAATACAAAATTATCAATCCCCAAATTATTGAAATGGCCAGAACAATTTTACCTTCCCTTTTAAGATTAGGTTCAAAAAGCATCCAAGTGGCTAGAATTAAGCCCGAGAGAATAGGATTCAGCAACGCTATAATTATAGCGATGGACATTAATTTTGATTTTGAAGAAATTAACACTGGTTGCGTTCCTTCACACTTATTGGCAAGTAAAGGTTCTTTCTTTTCTTCTATTAATTCAATTTTTTCTTCTGGTTTTAAATCGCTCCTCTCTTTTTTATCATTATCACCATTAGAATAATTTTGTTTTAATATTTGCTCTTCCATACAAAAACAAAACTTAACTAAAAATATACTAATACATAATACCTCTTGATTTCTGTTGCCGCTTATTAATTAAAATAAAGTCTTGATGGAAAAATCTTTTTTATTTTTACTTCTTAAATAATTAAAATACTTACTCTTCTCTTACTAAATAGACATTATCGCCTTCGCGAACTTTATCTTTTACTTTTAAACCAATGGTATCGCCTTTTTTAGCTTTTTCAATATTTTGATGTTCAATTTGCATTGATTCAACTTCTTGCTCAAAATCAGTTGTGGCGCCTTTAACACGAATAGTGTCACCAACTTTTAATTCATCGGAAAGCTCAATAATTCCAACGCCAATATTGGAAAAATAATGCGTTATTTTACCTATCAATTTTTCTTCAGCCATAAGTTTTAATAATTAACACTTATTAGCAACAGGGTTCGATTTTTAGCAATAGGATTCGATTAATTAAACTAAACTCGCGCCCTATTTGCTAATTGCTTTAATTTAATAATTTTTAATTAAGTCGACCTATTTCTTAATTATATTTTTTTATATTTTCCAGGATAAATTTCGACTAATTTTTCTTTTTGAATTAATTTAATAAGTTTTTCTACTAAGGTTTTAGGATTAGGGTCATAAACTATATTTCCTTTACCCCTATGCATTTTATTAACTATATTTTCAATTTCGTCTGCCGTGCCACCAGTACCAATCAAAACTCCAAGTGGTTTTTTATCTTCAAAACCAATTGTAAACTCATTTAAAGTACCCATTCTGCCACAAATAAAAATTATACCATCGGAAGATCTAGTTAAAAGCAAATTCCTACCAGAGTATTCAAACCCCGTATAAATAATAACATCAAAATAATCAGTTGGTAACCGATATTTTTTAATATGATCTTTTTCGCTAGCAGCCGGCGAAAGACCAATAGAAATTCCCCCGGCTTCTTTAGCTCCTTTAGCTGCCCAAAACGGAATGCCCGAAGTAGCGCCAGTTACTATTATGCCGTTATGTTTTACAATCTGTTTACCAACCTCTCTGGCTCTTTCTGTAGCATCTGGAGCGCAATGACCTGTTTCAGCAGCTCCAGAAACACAAATTTTATATTTCATATATAATTCTGACATAAATATTTTATTCAAATTATTTTATTATTTTATCAAATAAATTTTAAATAAAATTTATAAAATTTATAAATTTGCTTCTTTAAATTATAAATCATGGCAATTTGATTATTTAATTATAAATTAAAACTTTCTCCTTGTAAAGGAGTACTAGTTTCTATAGCCAAGTAGTCCTTAATTAATAAGGCAAGGGTTTTGACACTTTCTTCCTCTCCTTGAACCACAAAAACTTTTTTAATATTTTTTTTAATTTTGCTAACAAAAAATCTTAACATTTCTTGGTCGGCATGGGCTGAATAACCACCAATAGCGAGGATTTTCGCTCTAACAGGAATTATTTCATTATGAATTTTAACTTCTTTAGTGCCGTCAAACAACAATCTGCCTAAAGAACCTTTAACTTGGTAACCAATAAAAAGCAAGGTGCTTTTTTCATCCGGCAAATATCTTTTTAAATGATGAAGAATCCTACCGCCTTGAAGCATACCAGAACCAGCAATAATAATCTTTGGCGGCGGAACATCGTTAATTAATTTTGACTCCTCAGTTGTAAGAGTAAATCTTAGTCCTGGAAATTTAAAAATTTGATCCCCGGATTTTATAAGATTAGATGCTTCTTGATTATAAAATCTTGTATATTTTTTATAAATTTCGGTAATTTTTGCTGCTAAAGGGCTGTCAATAAAAAAAGGAACTTTTGGAACACGACCATTCTCTACCAATTCATTAATTTCAAATAATATCTCTTGAGTTCTTTCATTGGCAAAAGCGGGAATCATTAAAACACCACCACTCTTTACAGTATCTTCAATCGTTCGTTCTAATAATTTTTTCCTTTCGCTACGATCTTCATGGACTCTGTTTCCGTAAGCCGATTCAATTACTAAATAATCAGTTTCGTCAATATATTCTATTGGTTTTAAAATAGGAACAGGAGGATTCCCCAAATCACCAGTAAAACAAATTTTTCTTTCTTTTTTACCTTCCTTTGCCCACACTTCTATAATTGCAGAACCGAGAATATGACCGGCATCTTTAAATCTGCATTTAAATGATGGTGAAAGTTTTAATTCTTCGTCATATTCAATAGTATCCCACATTTCCATTGCCTTCTTTAAATCTTCTTCTTTAAAGAGCGGCTGATGACCATGATATTCGGCTTCTTCTTCCATTAATGATAAACTATCATAAAGAGCTACCTCAGATAAATCTTTAGTAGGCGCTGTGCTTATTATTTTTCCTTTAAAACCGTCGGCAACTAGTTTTGGTATTCTACCTATATGATCAAGATGAGAATGAGTCACTAGTAAAAATTTTATATCTTCAACCTTATAAGGAAAAGATTCGTAATTTTTATGGACATAACCCATGCCTTCTTGAAATAAACCACAATCAACAAGCAATTTTTCTGTTTTTGTTTCAACGAGATAATTAGCGCCAGTAACCATTTGAGCGCCGCCATAAAAAGTTAATTTCATATTTTTAAGATTTAATTTTAAGATTTAAAAAACAAATTACTTAAATATAAAATATTTTAGCATTTTTCACAGCTTTTGATAATAAAGATTTTATTTTTAACGATTTTTCTATTTTTAAAACATCATTAAGATTTGCTCGCGTCTCTGGATGTTCGGGGACATAAAAAACGCAACAATCTTCATGAGGTAAAATAGATATTTGAAAAGTTCCTATTTCTTTTGCCAAATTTATAATATCTTCTTTATCATCGCCTATAAGCGGCCGAAAGATTGGCATTTCTGTTATCTCCGAAATTACAAAAATATTCTCTAAAGTTTGTGATGCAACTTGACCTAACGAATCTCCGGTTGCCAATGCCAAACATTTCTCTTTTTTGGCGATTTTTTCGGCTATTTTTAGCATAAACCTCCGATAAAAAATTATCAAATATTTTTTAGGAATATTTTTAATTAAATATTTCTGCACTTCTAAAAATGGCACCATATAAATTTTGGATTCAAGTTGATATTCGTTTAAAATTTTTATAAGACTTATTACTTTTTCCTGCGATGCTTTTGAAGTTGAGGGATAACTATGAAAATGAATAAAAATTAGTTTAGCCCCTCTTTTTATTAATTTATAAGCAGCAACTGGTGAATCAATCCCGCCAGATATAAGTATTGCAATTTTTCCTGCTGAGCTTGTTGGTAAACCGCCAACCCCATCAATTTTTTCAAAATATATTAATGCTTCATCTTTTAGCAATTCTATAAAACAAGTTAAATCTGGATCTTCTAAATCAACTTCTTTATTTGTTTTTTCTTTAATATAAGCGCCAACTTTTTTATTGACTTCTATTGAAGTTAATATATCTTCTTTAAAAACTCTATTGGCATCAATTTTGAAAGATTTAAATTTTTTATTTTTAATAAATTTTAAAATAGTCCGATTTATAATGCCAAGATTTTTTTTAACTTTAAAACCAAGACCAAAATATCTTATGCCACATATTTTTTTAAGTTTATTTTTTATCAAACCTTCTTGATTGTCGGGAAAATCTAATATAATTCTGCCATTTATTAAGAAAAGTTTAATGGGTCTTATATCTTTTAAAGATTTTTTGATATTTGATAAAAGAAGATTCTCAAAATACCTCCTGTTTTTGCCTTTTAAAGCTATTTCAGAATAATGAATTATTGATAACATAAGAACAAAAAAAACCTGCCACTCTTTTTTTATAAAAGTTATGAAGAGGAACAAAACGATGAAAACTCAAAATTCAAAATTCAGAGCTATAAAATTCAAAATACAAAAGTTAAAAATCAAAGAGTATTATTAAGAAAGTACTAAAAGTAAAATCTTACTAAATCTTTGCTAAAACTAAATCTTTGTTATTGAACAAAAACCTCGGACCAATTTCTCTCATTAGCTGACGATCGTCTCGGAGCGATAGAAATCTCTAGATAAAAAATTAAAACCAAACTTAAATCCAAACAAATTTAA